>QNER01000995.1 GCA_003646175.1 Candidatus Parabeggiatoa sp. nov. 1 | reverse complement strand
CAATCCTTGTAGTTATAAGTGAGTCATTTTTGCCAACCATTGATAATTAACTTTAGGTGGGCATCACTTAAACTAGCTACAAAAACAACTACAAGGATTGTTTATAAAAAAGGATAAAAACGGGGCATCGCCACAATCTAATCCTTTCTTATAAACAATCCTTGTAGTTATAAGTGAGTCATTTTTGCCAACCATTGATAACACACCGGTACTAATAACAGACTGACTAATAACGAAAAACTTAAACCAAACACAATCGTGACTGCCAAAGGCTGTAACATTTTTGCGCCTTCGCTCCAATTCAGTGCCAGCGGCAATAATCCCATCACCGTTGTCAATGTTGTCATTAAAATAGGACGTAAGCGCAATTCGCCGGCGGTGAGAATAGCCGCTGGCACCGGTAATCCCGCCGCCCGTTCTAATTCTATGGTTTCGACTAACACAATGGCATTATTGACGACTATCCCCGCCAACATAATCATGCCTAACCAAACAGGCATTGATAACGGCATTTCTAGCCATTCAATCCCCATCGCTACCCCAATCGTGACAAATGGAATACTAAATAAAATCACTAACGGATTGCGTAACGATTCATATTGCACCGCCATCACCACAAAAACTAAAAACACCGCTAAGCCTAATAAGATTTTGGTCAATTGCTGGCTTTCCTGTAACGCTTCCGCGGCCCCGCCTTCATATAAAGTATAGCCTTCGGGCAACGTAAAATCCGCTAAACGTTGTTGCACGGTTGCCATCACCGCCAACAAACTCTCATCAGTATCGATATTGCCACCGATTTCAATAATGCGCTGCTGTTGATCGCGCATAATTTCCGCAGGGACAGGTATCCATTGCACTTTAGCAATTTCGTCTAAGCGCACAGCCAAGTTATCTTCATTGTAGAGCAATACCGATTGCAAATCGTGCGGGTTTTGTAACTCGCTATAGGGCAGCCGCAAACGCACATCAATACTTTCATCGCCGTCGATAAAATCTGTCACCACGCGCCCATTCATCAGAATATTTAAATCACGCCCAATATCTTCCACAGTAAAACCCAACGCATCAGCGCGTTGCCTATCCACCACAATAGCTAATTCTTGACGAACTTCTTCGGCCGAATGTTTGAGATTCTGCAAACCCGGCACGTCGGTAACACGTTCTAACAGTTCATCGGCTAAATGCGTCAAAGTTTCTAAATCATTGCCTTGCAGACGTAAACTAAATTCCTCCTCACCTCTACCAAAACGAATGCCACGAATCCCCGCCCCTCGCATACGGATTTTCACACCCACCAACGCTAACGTTTTCACTTTCTTATTCATTTGTTTAATCCAATCATTGGTACTCAGGGTGCGTTGCGCGAACGGCACTAATTGCACATTTAAGCTGCTCCGGTGAGAGGCTTCATATTGGGAACGCCCAAAAATAAATCCGCCCATTTGCGTAAATACTGACTCAACCTCAGGTTGTTGTTGCAATAGCTTTTCCACGCTTTTAGTGACGTTATCCATTTCAGGCAAAGCAATGCCCGGTTCAGCAATAATTCTCACTCGTACCTGCCCTTCATCTAAATCGGGTAAAAAAATCTGTTTGCCAGTAAAAAAGGTGGGAACGCTGTACCATAAACCCGTACAAAAAAAAGCAATAATTAACAGAGACAACGGCCAACGTAGCAGTAAGTGCTTCATTAAAAAGAGATAAATTATTTTTAACAGCGATTCTATTGGGTGCAGTAACCCAGTTTTTCCTTTTCTAATTGTCGATGTGTCAGTTTCTTTTGATAACTGATCACTGTTCACTGATAACTGAGACGGGGGGATTTTTCTTTTTATCCTTCCTGCCAACGCCGGCACCACTGTCAACGCAACTACCAAAGAAGCAATCATTGCCGAAGAAATTGTAAAAATCAATTCCCGAAACAGCAATCCCACCAATCCAACAATAAATAAAAATGGCAACACGGCCGCCAAATTGGTGGTTGTGGCAGCGACAATCGCGCTAGTGATTTCGCCGACGGCTGTGATTGCGCTATCAGTGGGCGAATCGCTGTGTTGTTGATGGCGCGTAATGTTTTCCAGCATCACAATGGTATTATCTACCACCATACCTACGCCTAACGCAAGTCCACCCAATGTCATAATATTTAAGGTTAACCCGCCCCACGCCATCAGTATAAATGTGACCGTAATCGCCAACGGAATGGCCGTACCAATAATTAAAGTTTGTCGCAAATGTCCCAGAAACAGATAGACAACCAACATCGCCAACATCGCGCCGATTAAGGCCGAAGAAGCGGCATTTGTCAGCGCATGTCGCACATAAATAGCTTGATTATCAACCACATCCAATTGCACATCATCGGGTAACATCCGTTGCGCTTTAAGCCACGCCATTCGTTGCTGCACCGTGTCCACCACTTCAACCGTATTGGCTTGTGGTTGTTTTTGAATAGATAACTTGATGCCGGGGAGTGAGTTAAAGCGAACCCGTAGCCGCTCGTCTTGATGCGTATCAATGATTTGGGCAATTTCACCTAAAAAAACACTTTCCCCCTCGTTTGTCAGCGACAAGCGCACCGCCGCAATATCTTCCACCCGTTGCCAGCGCCCCAGTACTCGCGTACTGATTTCTTGTTCAGGCATATACAACCGTCCCCCCGCGCTTTCGACATTGGCTTGTTTCAACGCGTTAACCACATCTGCCAAACTCAACCCCAACGCGGCTAAACGTTGTTGATCCGGTAACACCTGAATCTCACGGATTAAACCGCCACCCACTTCTGCCGCTGCCACACCGGGCAAATTGATAAACCATTTAGATAGCTGCTTATCTACCCACATCCGCAATTCAACCGGATCGCGCAACTGAGAACTCACGGAGAGAGTCAGCACTGGAATTTGTGACGGATCTAACTTATAAATAACCGGTGGCTGGATAGTATCGGGTAAAAAACGCTTGGCGCGATCCAAACGCGTGCTAGCATCACGCAATGCAATATCAATATCTTTGCCATAAGCAAATGTTAAATCGACCGCACTGCGCCCTTCCGACGTGCGCGATTGCACACCGATAGCGTCCTCGGTAATCGCCAATTGTTCCTCAAGTTGTCGCGTGACTTGGTCTTCCATAACGGTGGTGGGCACACCCGGTTCTAACACGCGCACTCGTATTTCGGGATAGATCAGATGTGGCAATAAATCAATACCCAGCGTGTGCAGCGAAAAAAAGCCCAATACAACAACTGCCAGTGCCATCATAATGATCCCGATAGGGTGATAGACTGACCATGCGGCAAGGCCGCCTTGTGTAAAACGTTGTTTAGGCATAGTTTTTTATTGTAATCAGAAAGGATAACTACATGGATTGCTTATAATAAAGGATAACTACATGGATTGCTTATAATAAAGGATAACTACATGGATTGCTTATAATAAAGGATAAGCTTTTATTTATGATGATATTTTGTGTTTTCATCCTTTCTTATAAACAATCCCTGTAGTGATTATCATCGGTTCATCCTTTCTTATAAACAATCCCTGTAGTGATTATCATCGGTTCATCCTTTCTTATAAACAATCCCTGTAGTGATTAT
>QNER01000994.1 GCA_003646175.1 Candidatus Parabeggiatoa sp. nov. 1 | reverse complement strand
CGTGAGTTATTGCAACAAAGTCCGGTTCAGCAACAAATTGTGTGGATAGATGCGTGCCATAGTGGTGAATTATTTAATTTCACGCAAACCGCCGAGGTTTTGAAAACCTCGGAGGTTTTAGATCATGATAGATGTTTCATCAGCTCGGCACGGCCCTTTGAAAAGGCCTATGCAGAAGGCATACTGACGAATGCGTTATTGGAGACGCTTGATTATAGCAAACAACTCAACCTTTGGGTGAATAATGACACGCTGGTTGAATGGCTTAAAAAAGCCAATGAAAAAGCACTCGGCGCGCAACGTTTTCAGTATGAACAGGCGGGCAAACCTATCATCCTAACCAACCAAGCCTTTGAAAATAAAATTTGATGCCGGCGTTTGCCCCTACAAAGGACTCAACTATTTTGATAACAAACCCGAAGATGCCCGTTATTTTAAAGGCGCACCCAACTCACTAATGAATTGTTCGACAAAATCAAAGGCACCAATTTCCTCGCGGTACTCGGTGCGTCCGGCAATGGTAAATCCTCGGTGGTGCGGGCTGGGCTACTTTATCAACTGCGGCAAACCGAACGCTGGCACATTCTACCAGTCATTACGCCTACATCCCAGCCGCTCACGGCTTTAGCCACTGCGATAGGTATGCCCGCCGGGCAATTAACCGATTTTATTGAGCGGGAACCAACTGAACGTTTAGTGCTGGTTATCGACCAATTTGAAGAAGTGTTTACGTTGTGCAAAAACGACGCTGAGCGCGAACAATTTTTTGCGATGTTATTAGCGGCGGTGGCACGGGCGGATCATAAATTCTGCTTAGTGGTGGTGATGCGTGCCGACTTTTTAGATAAATGTTCTCAGCATGTCGCCTTAGCCAAAAAAATTCAAGAACATCAAATTATCGTCACGCTGATGACACCGGAAGAATTGAAAGAAGCGATTAAAGCACCGACTCGACAGGTGGGCTTAAAAATTCAAGACACGTTGGTGTCGGAAATGCTGGTCGATGTCAAAGGCGCGTTAGGGCATTTGCCGCTATTACAATATACCTTAACAGAACTGTGGAAAACATGTGCGGCCCAGCGCCTATTGACCTTTTCGGCTTATCAAGCGTTAGGCAAGATAGCCGGTACGTTGGAAAAAGGGGCGAATGGGGTTTATCAGGACTTATCGCCGGCCGCGCAGAAGACAGCGCAACGGATTTTTATCGAATTAACCCAATTGGGTGAAGGCAGCCCAGATACGCGCCGGCAACTTTCTCAACCAGACTTAGTGACGGCGTTACTGTTTGAGCCAGCACTCGTTAACCAAGTTCTTCAAAAGTTAGTCTCCGCCAACTTAGTCGTTACGGATAAACCCAAAGATGAACCGGCTCCCGTAGTCAATATTGCCCATGACGCGTTGACTCAACATTGGGGGCAATTGCGTGGCTGGCTAGATGGCAACCGCGATGCCATAAAAAACCAACGTGATATTGAGGCGGATGCTAAAAGATGGCAAGAAAAAATGTCTAAAAAGGCACTTCTCCAAGGGCTATATTTGAACATCGCTAAGGACTACGCTAAAACACATACATAAAAAGTGCAACTATCGGCATTAGTTCAGGATTTTGTTCAGCGTAGTATTAAGCGGCAAAATCATTTTTGGCAGGGTGTTGTTGGCTCGGTTATTTCGGTAATTATCGCTCTCACAGGACTCGCTATTTTTGCTATTAATAAAAGCATAAAAGCTAATGATTTAGCAGATAGAAGACTGATAGATGGTGCAAAAACAGCAGCCAATAGTGGTGATTGGCAGACAGCTTTTGAATCTTACGGTAAGGCAATTACATATAACGGTAAGACGGTTATTCAAAAAGTTTTCACACCTTACGATGAATTGATTACAGACAATCACCCAGAACGTATAGCACTTGAAGTTGAAAGATTAAAGTCTTTCTTCCCACTTGGTAAATTGACTGAGTTACAACAAGAACTGAAGCCATTTGAAAATCGCAACGACTTAGGAGAACACGCAGCTACTATTTTGTTAATCCGCGGTGATTTCCTAATGAGCGAAATGAACTACTCTGGGGGCGAAAACCAAGGACGTGAATTAATTCGACTCGCATTAGCACAACCAGAGACACTTTCTAATGCTGTACTTGCTGAAAATTTCAATGAAGCTGTCGCCTATTTTCAAGAAGCACGACAACATGATCCATTTCATCATCGTGTCAACACGGCATTACTAACCATGCTATTTTATGCTGGTAAATTTGATGAAGTACGTCAGCATGTGAAATTCATGCAATATATTTATCCAGAAGATACCACACCTTATTTTGTGGATGTCTTAATTGAATTCTTTGAAAACAATCGTAACGAGATTGTTCTTCAACAAAAATTGGTACAACTTAAGAAAAAAGTTGGTGAAAAAAGGGTAGAAGAACTGGTAGTTTATTTTGGGATTATGGAAGATGTTTCCAATCTTATAAATAAGGTATTTCTATCAAGCCAAAATGTCTCTTTAGCCGATGTCATTTATTTTACACCTATAATTATTATGTTAATGGCAAAGAATACCTCTATAAAGCAGACCCTTGGACTTAATACGCCTACAGTACATTGGCTTTATGATGGTGGAGACGTTCTTATCAGCACTTTATTTAAGTTAGTGTTTCCTTATACTCGAAATGCGGCTCTAGGTGAATTGATGAAAGCGACTGAAAAAAAACCAGATAGCATGTTACTTTTAATACTTGGGATTATTCAAATGGCACAAGCTGATATGAAATCAGCTAATCAATCTCTTTGGAAAGCTGCTGAAGTTTCATCAATGGTTTTGGGATCACGCCGCCAAGCACATCTTTGGGCAATATGGACTGATGCCTTTCTATTGCAAAAACCAACAGACTTCGACAATTCTAGCCGAATTGTTCGTTTACAAAAAAATATTCACTGGTTAATTGGTGACGGCAATCTGAATGATTTGGAACGACAACAAATTATTTCCATGGTAGTTAAGTCTATCATGATCTCTAAATTATTGTTAGATAGTGGACATCTTCTGTTAGTCGATTGGCAAACAAAAGAACCCCAAAATTTTACCCCGGTAAAATTGCTGGCTAAACTAGAACTGCGTGCCGGTAATTACGCAGCGGCACTCAAAGTGACTAATCGTGTGCTAACCCACAAACCAGATGAACAAGACATGCTCAAGGTTAAAAAAGCTTCTATTGAGGGATTAAAGAAAACTTTGGAATCCATTTCTCCAGTTCGGTAAGGTGGGGAAAAATCGTGTGCATCGGCTGGCGCGACTGATTGATTTTATGGAAAGCCAGGTAGGGTGTACATAGGCAAAACGCCATAAAATGGTAAGCAAGACTTTGCCCACCTACTTGTGCGATTGTCAACCGCAACTTCACCCAAGCCGAATGGAAACGGTTTATTGGTGAAGCTATGCCCTATCAAAAAACTTGTCCGGAGTTTCCCGCAGGGGAGAGGGGAGTAGTTTTACCTAAAGACACTCTTGGTGCCATTGAATTAACCCAACAAGCGATAAAACTACTTAAACAAGGCAAAACCGAACTTGCCAAAGCCAAATTCGCCGAAGCGAGAAAATTGGATGCGAATGTGGTTTTTG
>QNER01000993.1 GCA_003646175.1 Candidatus Parabeggiatoa sp. nov. 1 | reverse complement strand
ATGAGGGCAACCATAAAGGATTGCCCCTACGAACCGTCGTGTCATGTAGGGGCAATCCCTTGTGGTTGCCCTTAAGTTAATGGTATTGAGGTTGATACCTGGGGCTATTCACATTTGGGGTTGAGAGTTTTAAAAGTGAATATAGTTTGTAAGAATAATAATTTCAGTTATAAACCTTCAAGGTTTCCAAAACCTTGAAGGTTTTGCCCCAAATTGGACTGAATTCTAAGGTTTCTACCGGGGAGAAAACTTTTATCGCCTTGTTGGTTGAATCAAAGATTCCTGGAATTCGTTGATTTTTTGGATTCGTTGTACTTATTTATAAAAACTGATAGGCGGTAAGCTATAGACGTTCAAAAATAGGGTAAAACCTTCAAGGTTTTGGAAACCTTGAAGGTTTTTAACAAATTGCCCGATTGTTGGGCTTGCCATTTTTTTCGCTTACCCATACAATGCTGGCTCGCAAGAACAATCAATAATTTTACGGATGCTATCCCTTCTTAGGGATAGTATCCGTTTTAACATCGTTTATGCGTCTCACGGCCCGAAAATTAGTGATAAGTCTGCTCATCCTCGCGCAGGGCATTGTCCTGTGGCAGGGTGCGTTTGCGGCCGGGCTTCTCCAACAGAACGCCGTTGACACCGAAAATCCGGTTTGCCATCACACGCCTGTTTCTGACCGTACGCAACTCAACGCCACCCAAACTCATGATGGGCGGGATTGCTGTGATAAGGGTTGCATAGGATTTTGTAATTGTGATTACTGTGCTTGTAGCATCGGTTTAATCTCCTTATGTCTTGCCATTAGTTTTTCTATTGCGGTACTGAATCGTACCGCCTTTCCCGCCTGTTTAGACGGGCAACCAGCCCGACTCCTCAAACCTCCTCGCAATCTCCGTAGCAGATCTGGTAATGCGCTACTTCTAACCCGTTTGGGGCCGGGGGATCTTGCGCGGCTTCTAATACCATTTTTACATGTTAAAACGGATACTATCCCTAAGAAGGGATAGCATCCGTAAAATAACTCGTTTTGGGGGTTCTTGCGCCTGTTTTTCACCATTTTTCAGCTTTCAAAGCCAAAATTTTGGCGCGCCAAAACTTTGGCCTCAAACGGAGTTTTGCAATGATCGAAATTATACCCAACTGGCATCCCATCTTTGTGCATTTTACGGTCGCCCTACTCAGCACGGCCGTGGGATTTTTCCTGTTAGCTTGGATAGCGGGAAAAAAACCGATACAAAAACAATGCTTAGTCGTTGCCCACTGGAATTTGTGGCTGGGTACTGGCTTTGCAGTGATAACGGCCATCGCTGGCTGGTTTGCCTACAACAGCGTAGCCCATGACGCACTATCCCACGCTGCCATGAGCGAACACCGCAACTGGGCGCTTGGCACACTCGCGCTGTTATTGCCGCTGACGCTTTGGGCGTGGTGGAACCATCACACCGGTAAAACCATTCAAGTCCCATTTTTAGTGTTTGCCCTTGTGTTGCTTGGCTTGTTGTTATCGACAGCTTGGCACGGTGGGGAACTTGTGTACCGCTATGGCATTGGTGTGATGTCTCTACCTACCTCCGAAAGTTCGGGACATACACACGAAGGCACGGGGGGGCATGTTCATTCGAGTGAAATCAAATCGCCGGAAAGTCACGAACAGGCCGATGACATGGAGAATGATTATCATACGGCTGACGCAACGCCTGATGATCTGAAATCAGATGATCATGAGGCGGATTCTGCGCCCGATGATCATAACCATGCGGCTGACGGATATAGTCATTGACACATAACCATTTAATTTCTCCCCTTGAAAAAGGGGGGGGGAATAAGATAGTCGCAAAAAACCGCTTTATTTGTGCGTAACGCACAAGTTGTATGATGCTCACCCGTCAGCCATCCGTGAATAATACGCAGACTGTACGGCGTGAGCAAATACTGGTTTATTTAGGTTTAGTGACTGACTTTCCGGGGGTTAAAATGTTTCAAATCCCTGCTCATGTCGTGCGTTATTACACACGTATTGGTTTGCTGAAACCCAGCAGTCGTGCTAAGAACGGTTATAAAGTGTTCATTGAGCGGGATGTCAAGCGATTAAAATTCATTATCAAAGCAAAAGCACTCGGTTTCACGTTGAGTGAAATTGCCAAAATACTGGATGAAGCGAACCATGGCAAAACACTCTGCCCGCTGGTACGCACAACCCTTGAACAACGCATCAAGGAAAACCGCCGCAAATTGGAAGAACTGATGGCACTTCAACAACTTATGGAAAAGGCATTGGGGCAATGGAAAAATATGCCCGATGGTATGCCTCATGGCGATACGGTGTGTCATTTAATTGAATCGGTAGATATTTCATAAACGGGCGGGACACTTAAAACGGATGCTATCCCTTTTTGGGATAGTATCCGTCACAGCTGAGAGACACATAAAACGGATGCTATCCCTTTTTGGGATAGTATCCGTCACGGCTGATCCCTTTTTGGGATAGTATCCGTCACGGCGTATGGGCGGCGGAAATATGGGTATGAACTGATTGATTGTTGTGAATTTTACGGATGCTATCCCTTCTTAGGGATAGTATCCGTTAATTTTGACTTGTGAAATTAATTATATGAACATCTATAGTAAAAAAAATTGACTTGTGTGTTACGCACAAGTTGTATGATGCGCGTTCAACACAAACCACAATGGATAGTATCCCTTCGAGGGATGCTATCCGTTACGCTAAAATATTTCGGCCGGAGTCCAAGATTTATCTTGGGCATCATCAAAAAATATTGGACCGCAATTACCAATTACCAATTACCGGAGGTTATCATGCGTATTTTTGTTATCTCATTAATGGCTGCATTCTTGTTGACAGCTTGTGAAGAACAGCAACCCAGTGAAAGTCTCGCAGACGCGAAGGACGACACTGCCCTAGATCATGCCGGAAAACATTTGGATCCCAAATACGTGTGCCCGATGCACCCAGAAGTGGTGCGTGATGAACCGGGCAGTTGTCCGATTTGTGGCATGTACTTGGTAAAGAAAGAAGTTGAACCTGAATCACAAGAAGATGCCAATAAACATTTAGATACCAAATAAATACCCTCAGCCTGGGGTGTTAAATTTGAATCAATTTTGCGGTTTATTTTTCACCCTATTTTTGTTCCGTAGCTAGAAATCCGATTTTTCCCCCCAAATCGGATTTCTTTAATACTATCGCGGCGAGAAATCCGATTTTTTCCCCAAAATCGGATTTCTTTAATACTATCGCGGCGGGAAAGCCGATTTTTCCCCAAAATCAATATATAACAAAATGTAGGGGCAATCCTTTATGGTTGTCCCTTTTTTGATGGAGTCCAAACTTTAGTTTGGATTTATTCGCTACATTTTTAGATGGATTGACAACATTGGCATCATTCTTGCCTTCGCGCGCGCGTTAATTATATAATATATATATATTTATACTCGACTCGCCAGTGTTTTCTAAAACTAAACTACAAAGATTGTCTATAAAAACGGATTTAAAAAACCTATAACTACAAGGATTGTCTATAAAAACGGATTTAAAACACCTATAACTACAAGGATTGTCTATAAAAACGGATTTAAAACACCTATAACTACAAGGATT
>QNER01000992.1 GCA_003646175.1 Candidatus Parabeggiatoa sp. nov. 1 | reverse complement strand
GCCCTTTCAGGGCTGAGTATTTATTTGAGTGCCTAGCATTTCATTAAAAAATCAAGATCACGAGTTTCCCAGGGCGTTGCCCTGGGCTTTAATAAAGCGCCCTTTCAGGGCTGAATATTAATATATATATAAATAACGCGCGCGCGTATACATGAATAATAATAAAATGTCAAGCCATTAAAACTAAAATAAACTTCAATGCGTCAAAACATTTCTAATCTATAGTTTGTAAGAATAATAAATTCAGTTAGAAACCTTCAAGGTTTTGGAAACCTTGAAGGTTTTGCCCTATTATTTAAATTGGATAAATTAGGCAGCCCATTTTAACGAGAATGATTGTCATTTTCAATTAAGTTACTTAAACAATATGAAATGGGAATTGCGAATTTAAAATTTAGATAACCAGTCATTAGAATTAATAAGGGGGCGTTGCAACAAATCGCAAAAAAAGCCCCTTGGCTTGTTATGCCTTGAGGCTGTTGGGGTTTTGGTAGATACGCACAACGAGATTACTCAAAAAATTATAATTAATTAGTACCATAAAAAATAATCCAATAAAAAATCAATAACTTATATGATTTTACAGGGTTTCTAGTTAAATAAAAGGTTGCGTTTTTTAATGAGAACGATTATCATTTGCGTCGTTATTAAATGGGGTGGAATTGCACAGGAGTCCAAACTTTAGTTTGGGCGGTCACTAGGAACTGATAACTGAAAAAATATGAAACTGAAATTGAGACATCGACTGGGATACCAACTGATGCTCATCATTCTCGTGGTGGCTTTAACGCCTTTATTGATAGCAATCTATCAGACCACCCGACTTTTTGAGCATGAAACTTATGCCAACCTCAAAATTCACTTGGAAAAAGAGCAGAAACTTGTCAAGGTTTTTCTTGAGGTCAAAAAAGCGCATGTTCAATCATTACTCTCTCACTTTGCCAGTGATAATCGGCTCTACAAGGGATTAGCGACAACCTCGGCCCAGAGGCTAATGGCGACTTACGCGCAACAGATCAAAACGGACATTTTTTTTGTCGTTGATAAGGCCGGTGAACGGGTGTACGGATATGTGCATGACGCTGATAAATTATTTGCCAGTCAACCGGTTTTAGAACACGAGGCATTATGGGTGGATTATCATCCTCAATCCGGGTTAGGCATTGCGGCCCGCCTACCCATTGTTGATAACACCGGCCGCTTTCTTGGTACCGTTAATAGTTTTTTTCCCCTCACCGCCTCATGGTTACAGACCCTGAAAAAAATTAGCGGCCCATACTCACAATTGGCTTTGCTGACACCGCAACACGGCATCATCCAAAGCACTTGGGCCAAAAACACGCATGATGCTATATTTTCGTCAGCCACTGTTAACAGGCCAGGTGACAAACCTTTCTCGGAATACCAAACCCGGCGAATTGAAATTGCGTTCACTGATTACCTTGTCTTGCAAAAGCCTCTGCGCAATCTGCAAGGGGAGACTATCGCTTATTTTTTGAATGCCCATTCTCTGCAACCGGTGGAAAATGCTTTACATGACATCACCCATCAAATCACCATGCTCACCTTAACAATATTAGTGTTGGTGATTTTACTGAGTTTCGCTTTAGAAAGAACTGTCACTTCACCACTCAAAACTTTGATGATAGCCATTCAAGCGGTTTCTGAAGGGCACTATAATCGGTTTGTTGACATTCGTTCCAGAAACGAGATGGGTCAATTTGCAAGTACTTTCAATCACATGCTTGCCAGCCTTAATAAGGAAATGAGTGAACGGCGGCAAGCGGAAAACCAACTCAGAGAAAACGCGGCTGAACTTCAAAAAGCGGCCGAAATCGCACAAACGGCTAACCGAGCTAAAAGCCAATTTTTAGCGAATATGAGCCATGAACTACGCACACCACTGAATGCCATCATGGGCTATAGTGAAATGCTTGAAGAAGAATCAATAGACATGGCTCAGGAAGAACTCGTCAATGACGTTCAAAAAATTTATGCCGCGGCTAAACATTTACTCAGCTTAATTAATGAAGTCTTAGATATTTCCAAAATTGAAGCGGGCAAAATGGAACTGTACATCGAATCTTTTGATCTGGCTCAAGTCATCAGTGATGTAGTGGCAACCATTAAGCCATTAGTGCAGCAAAACTCTAACATTTTTGAAGTCAAATATGACGAATCAATTGGCATGATGCACGCAGATCTGACAAAAGTGCGGCAAATCCTGTTCAATCTTCTGAGTAACGCGGCTAAATTTACGCAAGAAGGATTGATTACTTTAAGCGTGAATCGTGAAAGTCGTTCCCAAACGGACTCGGTGAGCTTTCGCATCGAAGATCAAGGCATTGGCATGACTTTATCCCAACGTGAAAAATTGTTTGAACCCTTTACCCAAGCCGATGCTTCAACCACCCGTCAATATGGGGGGACTGGTTTAGGCTTAACGATTAGTAAATATTTTACCGAGATGATGGGTGGCGGTATCGCAGTGGAAAGTCAATTAGGACAAGGCAGTACCTTTACAGTTCATCTTCCAGCTTATGTCGCCACCATTTCCCCTACTGTCTTCAAAGGAATGGCTTCATTAACGCCGGCGCTGCCTAAGAATGGCAACACCGTTTTAGTGATTGATGATGACACAACCGTACAAGAACTTTTACACACTTATTTGAGTAAACAGGGCTATCACGTTGTCACGGCCACTGGGGGACAAGAAGGGCTTGAACTGGCCAAACAAATCCAGCCCGATGCCATCCTTTTAGATGTGATGATGCCGGGAATGGATGGTTGGATGGTCTTATCGGCCCTCAAAAATGAACCTGACTTAGCCATGATTCCGGTCATCATTGTCTCGATTATCGAAGATAAAAATTTGGGTTACTCACTCGGTGCCGCTTCCGTGCTTCCTAAACCGATTAATCGTGAACAATTACAAACGGTACTCAATAAATACCTTGATGTTCAGCAACCAGGGCAGCGCGTGATGTTAGTTGAAGACGACGCTGTGACCCAAAATATGATGGACAGTTTACTTAAAAAAGCCGGTTTGGTGGTGCTAAAAGCGGCTAATGGTCGTTCTGCCCTTGAACAACTGCACCATCAACTGCCAGACTTAATTTTATTAGATTTAATGATGCCTGAAATGGATGGCTTTGAATTGGTGGCACGATTACAGGAAAATCCACAATGGCGAACTATCCCAGTTGTGGTGCTGACAGCCAAAGACATAACGCAAGCGGATCGTCAACTCTTAAATAACCATGTAATATCGATTTTTGAAAAGGGGGCTTACCACACGCACGAATTATTAGAAGAAATCAGAAAAAGTTTAGTGACAGTGGGCGTGGCACAAGCGTGAGTGCCATTGATGCCGTTAAAACGATTTTATGAGCCGTGCAATCAAAGGTGACAAGGTGCCCTATTTAATTTGAATTAACTGATTCTTTATCGATGAGTTATAAATAAATCGTGCCGCAAAGTCAGTTTATTAGTTGATAATGATTCTCATTTTTATTAATAGCTAGTTTTTCAGATAAGAGTTAGAAACCTTCAAGGTTTTGGAAACGCTTTACGGTTTTGCCTTCTGAAGGTAACTCAGAAAATGGCATGGTTCAATTCAGGGT
>QNER01000991.1 GCA_003646175.1 Candidatus Parabeggiatoa sp. nov. 1 | reverse complement strand
TTGAGTTTAATACCAAGAAAATCTTTTACAAAAGCCTTAAAAATATCAGGTTCAGCAAAGGCTTTTTTAAAAATCACGCCATAACGCAACGAAGCGACTTTTTTCATGAGTTATTCTCCAAACTTCCAAACTAAAGTTTGGACTCCAATAAATTCCAAACTAAAGTTTGGACAATAAAAACTGAACGCGGCAAGAAATCCGATTTTTTCCCTAAAATCGGATTTCTTTGGTGCTTGATTTTTATAACTAAAATTGAATTAGAACAGAAATAAATTCGTTTATCCCCGTCATTCGTTGTACTCAATCCCCAATTCCCACCAAACAACCTTAATTTCTGGGTGGAAACTTACCCTGAAGGGCAATAATAAAATATATCGCTAGGAAGGGGGGCATATTCTCGTGAGAATGACCACCGCCCGTGTTGGCAATAGCACCACCGTTCATAGTTGTGTCGGTACTGCTACTGTATGCGTTCGTAGGACCACGCCCGACTGGGACAGCCGCCCAGTACTTACCACTTGGGTTAACACTATCACCAGCACTGCTTTTCGCTTTTGCAGCATGACTATGCGCCGGCAACTGATCAGTCTGCAAAGGCGCATTTTCCACACCACCCTTTTGGCCCCTGGAGTAACTAGTCAGTTCTTCTCCCTGCCCCGCGCCTATAGGAAAACGACTCTGCATATTGGGCAGAGCGAAGTTGGTTTGATCACCACCAAAAGCGTTCCCAAGCAGCGAATAGAGACTGTTATGTTGTTGAGAGTTAAGCACTTTTCCATCGCAGAATGCCCAGCCTTTTGGGGGAAAGTCAAACCCCACCATTTTAATTTCACCCATGAATGGTTCGGCCATAATATTTCTCCTGTTTACTTGTTAAATGAAAGTGGTCAAAAAAATAACCGGTGTCTTTCCAGACTTAGGTACGCCGCCAATCCAAAATGGCATCTGGCGAATTGTACCAACGTTCCCCATCCGGAGAATACAACGCGAAATGCGTGTTGTGTGGTCCATTGACTTCCGCATACAATAAATCACCGCGTTGTTCACCGAATACGACAGTTAAACCGGTTGTTTTGGCTAAGGTTTCCCGCCAATTGTGAGGGAAAGTGGGGCGAGTTTGCGGTTTAGCCTGAGCTACCCCAATACTCCCCACCACGCCACCGGCTGCCGCGGCACCGGCTGCCAAGGTTGTGAGTGCATTACGCAACAGTTTACGTCTTTGCATGGTTCTAACCTCTTGTTTTAGTTAATGAAAATAAAGACTATAATTGTACAAGGTTCGCCTTGTACTCCTGAGAAACTCGTACAAGGTTCGCCTTGTACTCCTGAGAAACTCGTACAAGGTTCGCCTTGTACTCCTAAGAAACTCGTACAAGGTTCGCCTTGTACTCCTAAGAAACTCGTACAAGGTTCGCCTTGCACTCCTGATAATTAAGAAAAATCGGCATTTAATGGTTGCTCCGGTTTGCTCGTTTGTGGTTGCCAACACATTAACTCATAAGCACCATTTGTTTCAACATATTGAAAATTAAGACGTTGATATAAATGGCGTGCGGGATTATAGGGTTCCACATGAAGCGAGACTTTTTGATTATTATCAAAAGCGTCTGCCATTAATTGCTTAATCAAAAATGAACCCAAACCTTGATTACAATAGGCCGGCAACAAGGCAATATCCATAATGCGTATTTCTGACGGACTGCGATGCACATAAAGCCGTCCAATGGTTTGTTTATCTAATAATAACAGATCAAAAGCGGCATCATAAAAATAGGTTGTGTAATGATAATGCTGCGCCTGAAATTGTTGGGCAATAAACGCCACCTTTTCTTCATCGCTCCACTCAACCGCAGCGAGTTCCATTACACGAGTTGTCCCATATAAGTATTGTAAAAACGGTAAATCGTCTGTTTCAATCGGGCGTTTGGTGACTTGATTTGGATCAAGTGGCATTAGCACTCTCCCAGAGATGATTTTACGGATGCTATCCCTGGTTTCGGGATAGTATCCGTTTTAACTGATTTTACGGATGCTATCCCTGGTTTCCCGATAGTATCCGTTTTAACTGATTTGACGGATTCAAAATTAACGGATACTATCTCGAAGAAGGGATAGCATCCGTGAATTAGTGTCCTTTTTTTAATGTCAAAGAAATCCGATTTTTTCAAAAAATCGGATTTCTGAGCCGGTTTTGAAAGTTTTGTGCTAAACCTTCAAGGTTTGCCAAACCTTGAAGGTTTCGTTGCTGCGGTGTCAACCCATCTTAAGAAAATATCGCTTGATAATAGCGTCCATCTTCATCTTCTCCTATAGCCACAAAAAAAATGCTTCCTATTTCTCCCATTTGATCATGTTTCATGGGATGCATGTCCTGTCGGAAGGCCGGATCATGCGGGCCAAAAAAAATGAGGGAGAAAGGATCGCGCTTAACAGCAACCGCTTTTTTCTTACCCCAACGGCGAGCAGATGATTGCAGTGCTTCGACATCGGTTAATTCAAGCGTGATAATTTCTGAATCTAGGGTTAGCTCGAAATTTGAATTTAAGTGGGGTTCAAAAGATTCTTTCGTTAACTTATCTAGCATCATTTAATGAGTAATAGGTAATAGGTAATAGTAATACTCGATGATCAAGCCAAGAGAGCCATGAGCTAAACCTCATGGCTCAAAGCTCAAGTACCGCATCAGGGTACTAACCTTTGCCCCAGGCTGCTTTAGCAGGCTTGAGCTTTTAGCCTGGGGATTGATCCCCAGGCTTGAGTGCTCTCCATGAAACTTTCTATAATAAGGGGTTTGCGCCAATTGGGTCATCCACGCATTTTACGGATGCTATCCCTTCTTAGGGATAGTATCCGTTTTAACAAAAAATGGTATAAACCGATTTCAGCAGCCCATTGTTGGTACTGTACCAAGGTGGGAGGTAGAAGAGTTGCATTTTGTGCTTTTAACCATGCTAAAAAATGAAATTCTTGCCCCCACCAGCCGACAGTTTTGGCATGTATATTGTGTTGCATAATTTTTCAATGCCAATCCATTGCTCAAATTGCGCCGCTTGTTTTAGCAACTCTATGACTTTGGGTTCAATTTCCACTAAAGTCACTTTGGTAACGCTAGGTTTAGCAAGTATATTATACAATGCAACTCCCATACCGGCCCCATGAACTGTATGCCATTCAAAGTTAACGGATACTATCCCTAAGAAGGGATAGCATCCGTTTCGTTACGTTTTCTTTTGAAAATCTTATTATTTCATGGTTATGATGAAGAGGTTATGAGGTAACTCCAAAAAATTAATACTGGAAGTACAACGGATTGACGGATTTAACGGATTGATTTTTTTAAGGCGGATGTGGCTCAATGTCTTTTTAAAGCTTTGATAAATGAACCATAACTTATTATGAATGTGAATAGCCTCAAGGGAACCTGGGGGAGAAATAGAACCCTGGTACTCGATGTTCAAGTTTTTTGTGTTGGGTTGTGTTGCCCCTATTAACCAGCCGCAAAGCCCCTGGCTCTAATAAAATGCCACTGAAGGGCGTGAAAACGCCAATACGAGCCCTGAAGGGGCGATATTAATAGAGCCAGGGGCAACGCCCCTGGTTGATAGGTTTATAATCCACCTTAACAAAAT
>QNER01000990.1 GCA_003646175.1 Candidatus Parabeggiatoa sp. nov. 1 | reverse complement strand
TGTTTCATTTTCGGCTCTTGTTCATCATCCGCGACAAAGTCCCGCAATTCCTTTGTAGGAATATTGGTGCGGGACTCGTCAGCGTGTTTGATGCTGTCGATTGGGATGGGTTTGGGTTCTGGTTTTTTTCTGGGCATGGTTATGATAAAACTAATTGAAAATTAATTCTTCCAGTTAAAAACTACTTCATGAGACTTTATACCACCTTTTGCGGCTGTCATTTCATGAACTCTATAAAGCCATTTAGCATCCAAAATATGATTGGGAAGTCCTGATACACCCATACTGCGTAGATTTTCAGGTGGTTTTGCAGGAGTTAGGCTTAACAAAAAGTCAATACTATAAATTGATATGTAAAAAACACCTATTGTGCTGTCCTTGACAATGGGAACAATTACAATCTCACTATCCGTTTTTACGCATGAGCCATCAGTTACTAAATGATAAACGCCCATATAGTGAGAAAATTTTATTTTGCCAAATACAACGTGCAATAGATATAAAGGTGGGATTCCGGGTACTTCCCCCATTCCTCCGATCTTGTCCTTATTCTGAAAAGACAAGTTTAACACAACCTTAAGCAACCAACGCTCAAACAGGTATCCGTCCACATTCAGAGAAATGACTTCAAAACTTGATGGTGAAGAGTGTTTACGTTCATTACAAAGGTGTATGAGTTTTTCTATAGCATCAACGGCTTCTATACCGCCATTATCAACCACCGACAGATCATTGTTATGTTTGCTGCATAAGATTTTCGAGGTCAATGATTCTATACCAACTGTAGCAAAACGATCCTTGCACCAGCTAAAACCATGAACTGATGCCTTTTTTTCTTTAAATACCCCTTTGGATATTAGATGCTCCCGTGACATTTTATTTGAACAATTTCCAAGAGTACTAGCCCAACATCTTTCCGTATTTATCATTTCTGTAAATTCATAAATTCAATTATTGACATTCCAAAAATTCCCGAATCGTAGTCATAGCTTGATAAGGATCTGTGACTTCATAAACCGCCCAAATTGCCCGGTATTATTCACCGCCGGCACCCACATATTCTTAACCTTTTCCATTTTACTATCTTTATCGGGCAGTTTTTCACCGGAAACTTCAATCTTAACCGTTTCCATTTTAGTATCTTTATCGGGCAGTTTTTCACCGGAAACTTCAATGATTAAGTTTAACAAATCCTCATGCCCATCATCATAATTATATTAATTAGTTGCTACTGAGCAGGTTGCAAGCAACCCCGCTCCGGCAAAGGAGTCCAAACTTTATAGTATTCCAGAAAAAGAAATTGGTTAAGGATTTAGTCCCCTTTAGGGGACTTGAGCTTTCAGACAATTGCTTTAGCTATTGGCTGCCAAATTATTTTTCTGGAAATCTATAGTTTGGCAAATCCAAGCTAAAGCTTGGACTCCGGCCAAAATATTTATTCAATAACCATTTTTACTCAATAACTCATTGAGCGTATTGACAATTAAACTTCTATCCGGTTCTTTTAAACAGGCTTTGCACCATTGATTAGCAAGAATCTCCCAGACACTGGTTGCACTTCGTAGGATTTTATCTCCAACTCTTTCATTCCATTTATGATGTTCGGGTTCAAGCATCGCTTCTTCTAAATAAGTAAATAAACGCCCGGCACCAATGCCAAAACGCTCAGAGATATTAGGCCAATTAGCTTCTTTTAAATCGTTATAAACCACAAATTCCGGCGCTTCTTTTCCGGGTAAAGAGAGACATCCCTCGCCACCTTCTTTATCGCCGTCCAAAATGCCAAAAGACTTTTGAGGCAGTTTATCTCTGTAGGCCAATTCTCCTAACATTTCAACAACATTTGAAGGGCCTACCGCAATCATTTTAATACGTTGAAGTATGTCGGCACCATCTTCTTTGCAGGCAATAATTTCTCGCAGCAATATTTCAGCCTCTCTATCTTCAACAAAAATGTTAAGTTCTGGATGAACTTTGTCATCCAATCGACTCATGGCAAATTCGGCTGATATGCCATATAAAATGTTTAATTCTGATTTTCCTGGCAACAATAAAATTCTGGCTTCTTTAGGCAATTCTTCAAGAATATAAGGACTATGAGTAGATAAGATCACTTGGCTCTTTTTTTGACGACATAACCATAATAGGAATCTCACTAACAGACGTTGTGCTTTGGGATGTTTCGAGCTTTCAACTTCATCAATGATTAACAGAGAGTATTGGGGGATTCCTTGCAAAACTCGGAACAAATCAAGGGTTGCATCTTCGCCGGCACCTTGATGAAATTGTGAAATTTCTCCAAATTCTCTTGTTAAAAGGCCGACTTCCTTTTTTTGATCTATATCTGGTTGAACAAATCTGGCATTTGAATAGTTTCTACTCAGTATATGAGAAAGACGTTTGGTAAAATCATCACTCATACTATCAGTGGAAATTTCACCGGCTGTAGAACGTGCGATTTTGGCATAACCGGCTGTCGCATCCAAAGGCAGTGTTCTGGAAATATATTGAATAAAAACCGGCCGTTTATACCTTTTCTTAGGCAAGCTCCAACGTTTACTTGACTTGTTTATTTTAAAGGTATGAGTTTGATTGCCTTGTTTAATTCTAAATGAGAGAATGACATCCGGTATTTTGTCCCAATGCGTTTGGATAAAAAATGTGGATGGATAATAAGTCCCTTCGGATGATTCATTTTCATAAGCACAAGCTGCTACTTTTAAAATGGTACTTTTACCCGTTCCATTTTCTCCGACTATTGCCACTATCGGAAATTTAAAGTTAATGGCTTGTCCAGTAAAGCTTCGTAAACCATCAATTTCAACCATTTCTAAAAATTTTGGCCATTGTCCCGAATTGAATTGTTCACGCGTTTTATTAATTTCTCGGTAGTCCATTGTAAATTGTTACGTGTTGTTGAGTTTAAATACCGTTTAGAAATCCGATTTTTCCAAAAAATCGGATTTCTTTAATCCCCATTAAAATACAGGTTATGCTTCAGTACTTATGCACAACGCTTCAAAATGAGTCCAGAGGGGCAACCATAAAGGATTGCCCCTACATTTAATGATATATTGTTGGTTGCCCCCCTTGTGGTTGCCCCCCTTGTGGTTGCCCCCGCTTTGCTGCATTATCTCGTCCAGTATTTACCTTTTGTAGGCTAACGACAAAGCTCACCTGCGGCAATAAATAGAGCATAGCGGATTATCCGTCTGGTGAAACGTCTTGTTAGCGGTCAAAATAGCTTACCAATATCAATCATTCAAAATGTTCCAAAAAGTCGATTTCCGGTGTCGTTTTTACCGCTTCCAACATAGTAGTTGTCAGACACTCGGCTGGTGTAAAACTCATGTAAAGGATATTTATTTTGAACCTTTTCAATAAATCCTGACTGCATGACAAGGCAAGCGACTGTGATTGAACGGGCGATCGACAGGGCATCAATATATTGTTCAACTGAGGCACCGGAGTTTATGACAGAATCCACCAGAATAATATCACGTTCTATAACACTTTCGGCTTTTATATCGGTTGCTTTATTACTTAAAATATGGGAAAAACCATTACCGAGAACTTCTTTGATGCCTAAGGATAGATACAGCCCGGCTCTCATCATGGTAACCAACGTGA
>QNER01000989.1 GCA_003646175.1 Candidatus Parabeggiatoa sp. nov. 1 | reverse complement strand
TTAACTTTGAATGGTGAAATTAATTATTGTTCACATCTATATCGCCAAAAAAAGCGATAGCATCACGAGATTTTTTGAGTGAGACTATCGCCAAAAAAAGCGATAGCATCACGACTTGAACACATTTTTGTCCTGTACATAAATTTGAAATATAATAGACTCTTCCAAACTAAAGTTTGGACTCCTGCTAAAAATTACTTAACATTCAATGGAGGGACAAATAAAACCATGAATCACACTCTGTCTTTAGTTCGCCGTCACATAAGGCGTATTCTCGCGATATTATTGACTATCGCTATCTTAAACCTTGGTAGTTGCTCGGCACAATCACCTGAACCCAAAGCGGATAATGCTCAATCACCAACACTCAGTCTCGGCTCCGAAGACTCCGACGTTGATGAAGCATATATGGCAGCTGAACCTTTACCGCAACTTGCCATGGGCAGAGTAAGCGCGGTGACTACCACCGAGGCTAAAAAGGACAAAACCAAACCCGCCAAACCCGTCACCAGTTGGAAACGTTCCCAAGTCATCCCGAATACGTCCCGCCTTATGATCGGGGAACATGAGACTTTGGCACTCAAAGGGATGCAGGCTAAAATCACCATTAATGGTTTTCGCGCCCGGGTGGTATTAGATCATTATTTTTTCAATGATCACGAACGGGGGTTTGAAGGCACTTTTAAACTCCGCCTGCCCAATGGGGCTAATCCCTATTTCTTTGCGTTTGGCGAAAGCCAACCAGATGACAAGCAGCCAGATAAACCGGTTTTTTTTGAGCAACAACAAGTTCGCGATATGGGAACCGAGCCGCTTGATATCATGACAAGCCGGGAAAACTCATGGCAACAGCCCAAAGAAGCGCGTATGGTGCCCAAAGAAAAGGCTGCTTATGCCTATCGAGAAACCGTCCGTCGCCGCGTTGATCCGGCACTGATGGAATGGTCAGGTGCCGGCATCTTCTCCGCCCGTGTATTTCCGCTGAACCCGAAAAAGTGGCACCGCATTGTGATTGGTTATGATCTTAACTTGTTGGCACTGGGCGAGGATTTAGAATACCGTTTTGACTTTCCAGCGGGTATTCCGCAACAAGTTGCTGATTTTAGCATTACGCAACCACCGGGCGTGGAGGTTGTCGTGACTCCCACCGTTGCTCAAGCTGATAGCAAAAGCGTGGTTTTCAACGCAACAGATAAACCCTATCACCAACGCTTTGAAACACCGCATACCACCGTCATTACCGTGCGGTTCAACCAACCGGGCGCAATCTTGCTCAGTGGTTCTGAGCCCAAAACCGGCGATTACTTTGCGACACGCTTTCGGGCGCAATTACCGGCTATGGCAAATCATAGTGGTGCCAATACTGGGGTTTTTTTGGTAGATGTTTCCCTGAGTTCCAATCCGGATCGCTTTAATGTGTGGTTAAAACTGCTCAAAGCGATTTTGAATAACAACCGTGACACACTCAAAAGCTTCGCCGTCTGTTTCTTTAACATTGAGCAATTTTGGTGGCAAGAACAATTTGTCGCCAATACCCCACAAAATGTACAAGCCTTGCTGGACTTTGCCCAACAACTGTCGTTGGAAGGTGCGACTGATTTAAAGGCCGCCCTGAATGAAGCCAGCCAACCCCGTTGGTTTAGCAACGCACCCAAACCGAAACGCTGGGATATCTTTTTATTAAGCGATGGTGGTATAACTTGGGGCGAGGACAATCTTTACGCGCTGTCGCAAACATTGACCAATGCGTTGTTTGCCTATAACACCGGCCTGAGTGGCACCGATACGCGCATTCTGAATCACATAAGCCGGGAATCCGGGGGGGCCGTTTTTTCCGTAGTATCCGAGGCGGAAATCGACAAAGCATCCAGCGCACACCGTTCTAGACCTTGGCGTTTGGCGGGTATTCAAGTACCTGGCATTGCCAACAATAGCGATTTATTGCTGGCCGGCCGCCCACGCAATGTCTTTCCCGGCCAAGTTCTGCAACTGACAGGACGCGGTAAAGCAGCGGCAAATGCCCGTGTTATTCTAAGCCTAGCGCAAAATGGACAAGCCAAAACGCTAGAAATTCCCCTGTCAACACCATTAACTTCTCCGTTCACGTCTCGCATCTATGGGCAGATTGCAGTCGGGCAATTAGAAACCTTCGCCAGTGCGACAGAAACGATGAGCAAAGCGTATGCCACGCATTTTCGCATCACTGGGCAAACCTGTTCGTTGTTAATGCTAGAAACCGAAGAAGATTATCAACGCTTTAATATCAAACCAGAAGAAGAGGCCTTTGTGGTTAAAAGCCAACCGGTGACTGCGGCTATTGCCAAGGTATTAAAAGAAATCGGCGATAGCTTAGGTGATCCCCAAGCCGCCTTTTTGGCTTGGTTGGCAAAGATGGAAAAGATGCCGGGCTTGAACTTTAGCCTACCCGCGGCCTTTCAGATCGCGTTGGAACAGATGCCACGCCAAGCGTTTGTCGTAAAGGTGAAGCCATTGCAGGCGAAATTGCGAACTTGGGAAGGCATACCGAGCGCAGTGCGGACGCAATTAAACCGTAAACAACTGGAGTATGATCGCTTTACCGAAGAGGCGCAGCGGCGGCTAAGCACTTACCGCCCGGCAGATGCGTTGCGGGCCATCAGTTCTTTGGTAGAAAACAATCCCGGCGACGGTGTTCTGGCACGCGATGTGGCGTTTTCGGCCATCGAATGGGGCCTAAAAGGCCATGCCTATCATCTGTTTCGCCGAGTTGCCAATGCACGCCCTTATGAACCCCAGACTTACCGGGCAATGGCGCGCGTATTAGAACAAATGGGGCAAGTTGATCTCGCTTTGGCATTTTATGAGATTGGGCTTGTCGGACAATGGGATGCACGTTTTGGAGAATTCCAGCGTATCCATGGCCTTGATTACTTGCGTTTTTTACGACGTATCAGCACCGGAGAATTGACAACCAGTGTGGCGGATTATGCCACCATGCGCTTTTCGTCGGTGCAAAAAGCGTTTGATCCGGGCAAATTAGATATCTTGGTGGCCTTAACATGGAACACAGATGGCACGGATGTGGACATGCACGTCATCGAACCCAGTGGTGAAGAATGTTATTACCAACACCGCGATACCAGAAGCGGTGGGCATCTCACCCAAGATGTTACTCAGGGTTATGGGCCGGAGATGTACACCTTACCCAATGCCAAGCCCGGTGTTTACCGCATCAAAGCCAAATATTTTGCGGCCGACAGCAACCGCGCCAGTACCCGCACCAAGGTTTCCGCTACCATTATTGAAGATTGGGGAACAGAGCGCGAGCGCATCTGGCACAAAACGGTGACTTTGCGTGATGGGAAGGAAATGCATGACATCATCACAATCAAACGGTAGTCTCTATCACGTCAAATCAAAAATCGAGAATTGAGAATCGAGAATCGAGAATAGAGGATAAAAAGGACAACTTTCTTATCAACAATTCATATCTTATCAGGAGTACAAGGCGAACCTTGTACGAAAAAACGGCGTGATAATTAATTAAGTTCCAGGGGCGTTGCCCCTGGCTAAATTTGATAACTCGATTTCGGATGCATATATGGAAACGAACATTTTAAAAAGAACCTTATAGCAATTTTGTTGATGTCGTCACAGACTGTG
>QNER01000988.1 GCA_003646175.1 Candidatus Parabeggiatoa sp. nov. 1 | reverse complement strand
TTCGCAAACCAAGGGTTGGGAGATCAGTAACAGCCTTTACAAACCTGATAATAGCCTTTATGGTCTTTCAGGTTTCCGCATTCAAAGCGCTAATCCGAACGATGCAATCACGCTCACAATGACTGATGGCACGGATTTCAATTCTATTGGTATTGAATTTCAGCGTCATCCCAACACTGGCACAATCGTTGTTGAAATAGGCGAATTGCGTGGGCGGGATCGTTCCAACCCATGGGAAATTGCGACAGCGGCACCGTCTCAAACGGTGGGTTATTATACGATACCGGTTGAAGGTGGTGGTCACCAAGTCAAAATTTCTCCAAAGGGCGATGGGCCTATTGAGTTGTTATCTTGGACCTTTAAACGTAAACAGTCTGGGGTCATTTACCACAGTCATGGTATTGTTGGCGCGACGATTAATGTGATTAACCACTGGAACCGCAACGTGGTGTCATCGGAAATCGGGTTACTTGATCCTTCATTAATTATTGTTGCTTTTGGCACTAATGAAGGATTTCATGATGATCTTGAAACCGGTGAGTATGCGCGGGATTTTCAAGCGCGGCTCGCGTTATTGCGTAACGCAGCACCGCAGGCAGCCATCGTCGTAGTTGGGCCGCCAGATGCAGCCCGATTGCCCAGCTTTTGTGAGAAGCGTATTTCGCTTCGTTGTTCCCGTTTAATGCCGAATGAAATTGAGCATTATCTGGAATTATTGGCTGATAAAGACGAGCGACTTTGTCGCTGGCATCCACCACCCAAGTTAGAGGCAGTACGTAAAATACAACGAGAGGTTGCTGTCCAAAACAGCTATTTTTTCTGGGATTGGTCAAAAGTTATGGGCGGTGCATGTGGCATACATACTTGGGCTGCAGAACCAAATCCACCGCTCAGTTATCAAGATCATGTCCATTTAACAGAACGTGGTTATCACATTTCAGCCGAGGCGTTGTTTAAAGAGATAATGAGACCGTATTTGAAGGATTCTGTTATTAATTATTAGTTATCAAAAGTCGCAGAAAGTGCCGTTGGTTTATCGGCTGACCAAGAAGTATAGTCTTGCTCGCAAGGCATATGACCAGGAGTACAAGGCGAACCTTGTACGACAAGGCCGAAATGTGACATTATCAAGTTAAGAATCGAAAATAAATAACCTTTACACTTTAAGAAGTAAAAACTCAGAAATACGGTAAATAATTATACCTATTTTATATTAAGTGATTGATTATATAATCATTTTTGTTTAAAGGCAAACTTGATAATGTCACATTTCAATCAGAACCAAGTTTTTTCTTAACAGTGTTCGCCTGAAACGAATGATAACTCATGCCCAATTTCGTACAAGGTTCGCCTTGTACTCCTGATGCTCTGAAATAGCTTTCTGCTGGTTTGGTCTAGTTCAATATACAACCTTCAGGCGGTGCCAGTGCGACTCGTAGCGGGTGTGGAGTTTGTCCTAACCGTTCTTCAAACACACGAGTATAAAACAAGACACGGCGCACATACTTGCGTGTTTCATTAAACGGAATTAACTCTACCCAAATGTCGGCCGGCAAACAATTGTTTTTTTGCGCCCAACGTTTAGCGCGATTGGGGCCAGCATTGTAGGCGGCTGTTGCCAACATGTGGTTGCCATCGAATCTATCAAGCATTTGCCGTAAATAGGCAGTGCCTAAACGAATATTGGTGTTAATATCCAAAATAGCCCGGCGATTTTTTAATTTGAGGCCAAGTTTTCTGGCGACGGCTCGGCCGGTGGCCGGCATTAATTGCATTAAACCTAAGGCCCCTGCATGGGAACGCGCTTCAGCTCTAAAGGCACTTTCTTGGCGGGTTATGCCGTAAACCCAAGCTAAATCAATATTTTGGTTTTTTGCCCCCTCAGCTAAATGGGTATAAAAGGGTAATGGAAATCGGACATCTAAATCGTCATAGTAACCGGCTTTGGCAGCTGTCATCAGTGCTTGTTCATGCCACCCCCAGCGACTGGCAAGTGCCGCTGCAATTGCTTGCTGACGGGGCGTGAGGTGTTTAATCGCATATTGCCATTCGCGCCGCGCATTGTACAACCATTTCCGTTCACCGCCTTCAAGTTGGCTTAAGTTATAAAATTCGTGAGCACTGGCGATGCTAACGTTTTCCATCAGTTTGACTTGTTCGGCAGGTGTAAAGGCGATAGGGTGATGTTGCATCTTATATTGAGCAGAAATACGATCCGCAGCTAAAAAACCGTAGTAATCACGCTCGTTGGCAAGTTTTTTATACATTTTTTGCGCCGTTGCAGATTTTCCGGTTTGTTCAAGGGCACGCGCAAGCCAATACTGCCATCTCAAGGTGTTTTGTTCTTTTTTAGGCAGATCTGCAATAAAGTCAGCCACTGCCTGCCAATTTTGTTTTTTTAACGCCAGCCGGATGCGTGTTTCACTCACTTTATCGTTGAGATAGTGTTTGTTGATGGCAGTCAGCAATTTCAGGGCTTGTGGATGATCGTGCTTAACACTGGCTAGCGCAATATCACGTTGCATTTCGCCAATTTGTTGTATTGAAAACGCATAACGACGTTGGAAAGTGTTCCAATAGTCGTTGGCGAGTTCAAATTGTTTTCGGGCTAAACGTTTAATGCCATGCAAAATAATTTCACGCACTACAGGTAAATCAAGTTCATTAAACTGAGCGAGCGTTTGTGCTGGTTTGTTGTGCATGGTTTGCCAACGTGTCACCCAAACTTTATCAGCGGGATCAAGATGTTTTGCTAATGCGCGGGCTAAACTGAGCCGTCTTTTTTTCATCGCTAAGCCAATGCGTTTCCATAGCAGTGTGTCATTGATAAGGCCGTTTTGATATAAGTATTCAAACACGGGATCACAGGCTTTGGGTTGTGACTTTCCAACTAGCCAGAGTTTTTGGGCATCAACAAGGGCTGCTCGGATTTGTTGGGAAGTCTTAAGGCGTGCTTGCACGTAATAACACTGCAAGCTAATGGCATTCAGGGGTGTGTAAACTTGCGTAAAGGTTATCCAATCGCCCGTTTTGGCTAATTGCGTTAGCCATTCTTTGCGCAATAATTCCCCAAAATAGGTATTGCCATAGCGTCTTAAAAACGCTTGGATTTTATCGGGTGGGACTTGTTTGAGTTGGGATTTGAGATATCGATAGCGCAGATAGTGATGAAGCGGATAGTCTTGCAAATTCACTTCTATTTGCCGAAAATTCTGCCACTTTTTGGCTTGAAGTGCGTCATGAGCGTGGTGAAACTGCCACCGCTTAAGAGTTAAGTCGTTGGCATGGACACTGAGGCTACCGCACAGCAGTGCTAGGCTGATAAATAAATGAAGTATCATAAAGGGCGTTAAACGAAATTGTTTCATAGTTTCAAAATTCCTTGATATACTTTGCACACTACAAATTGCACCTATGTACAGGACCAAAAAATGTAAAACGCTTTATTTTAAAGTATTTTTTACCAAGAAGTGATACATACGCCACAAAGCGATAGCATCACGACTTGAACACTTTTTGGTCCTGTACAAGAACCGTCAAATCGATCCGTTTAGACCAAAAATCCGCTGTACTCATTTTAATTTGCTCGGTCGTCCGGTAAAGGTAGTGATATAACGGATGCTATCCCTTCGAGGGATAGTATCCGTC
>QNER01000987.1 GCA_003646175.1 Candidatus Parabeggiatoa sp. nov. 1 | reverse complement strand
TTTGAACTTCATATAGAATTGGAAAGATGGCAAACGGAATACTAATATTTTGGCAGGAGTCCAAGCTTTAGCTTGTGCTTACCAAACTCAAGTTTGGGCTCCTTTTAATTAATTTATTTAATCCAGGTTCAATAAATCCGAAAAATAAGGTAAAATAAAATTAAGCTTTATGAAATTTTATAACCGCCCAATAAATTCTCTTATGAGACAGAAACACGAGCATTATGAATGAGTTAGCGACATTAAATTCGACATTAAATTCGGCATTAAATTCTGAAAAATATAAAGACTTAGAGCTATCGGTCAAAGTAAAAGGCTAGGTATCACAAGCGATGGCTGAGAACACCAAATTAAGCTATCAAGATGCGTTGGCAAAATTTTATAAAGAAGGCTATGAAATACCAGCAACGCCCGTGCAAATTGCTGAATATATTAGTAATGTCAAAATCAAAAATGGTGAAACACCAAGCATGGCAACCCTAAAAGTTTGGTTAGCGGCCCTGGGTATGGCACATAAAAGTTTAGGATTTGCCAATCCATGTGATAGCACATTAGTTAGCCAAACATTTCGAGGTATGAAACGGACACATGGGACGGCCCAACGACAAGCCCGGCCACTTTTGTTTGATGATATAACGAAAATGACTCAAGCCGATTTGTTCGGTGGCTATCAAAAGGTAAAAGAAATAAGAGATATGGCGTTGATTTTAGTCGGTTTTTCTGGGATGTTTCGGCGGGCCGAGCTGGTAGCGTTGCTTCTTTCTGATTTGACAGAAACGACGGAAGGTTTTGTTGTTTGGCTGCGGCGTTCTAAAACGGATCAAATGGGACAGGGACGAAAGGTGGGCATTCCTCGGGCTGCTCAAGCCAGTGAAGAAGCCAGTGAAGAAGAAAATGTTGAAGCGGTTTGTCCGGTTAAGGCCTTGGCAGCGTGGGTAACCACATTAAAACAACAAGAAATAACAACAGGCCCTGTCTTTCGTCATGTGGATAAGGGGGGAGTCATCGGTGAAAACCTACATGCTCGCTCGGTATCTCGTATTCTCAAATATCATGCAGAAAAGGCCGGCATCGATCCCACACTGGTCAGCGGCCATAGTCTCCGAGCCGGGGCCGCGACGGAGTTGGCAATCCGAGGGGTGGATTTGTGGAAAGTTCAGCAACAGGGCGGTTGGAAAAATACGCGAACATTGGTTGAGCGATATATTCGAGGGGCCCGGATTTTTGCAGATAATGCGATGGCTGAGATTTGGTGAGATTTGGTAAGATGTTGTCTGTTTATCTGTTTAGGTAACTCCAAAAAATTAAAATACCCACGTACAGAATTGGGCAACCATAAAGGATTGCCCCTACAACATTAGCACGTAGGCACGTAGGCACGTAGGGGAAATCCCTTGTGGTTGCCCTCTTGGGTATATTATTTTTTGAGAGTTACCTTATATCCCAAACCGTTGTACTTACAGTAAAAGGAGACCCATACTATGAAAAAAGTTGCTCCGTTGCGTTACGATGTTATTTTTAAAAAGGCCTTTAGTCACCCAGAACTTTTCACCGCGTTAGTCAAAGATTTTGTTGGCATCCAATTAGAAATTGATGAGGTGGAAAATGACAAAGCGTTTGTACCGCCGGTGGGCAAAGTGGCGATCAAGTTTGATTTATTTGCTGAGGATAAAAAGAATCGGGTGATTGTTGAAGTACAACATGCTCATTATTCAGATAGTTACGAGCGTTTTTTGTACTATCAATGCAGTTCGATGGTAGAAACCATTGCCAGTTCTAGCAATTACAGTTTTCCGATCACTGTGATCACGTTAGTTTTTTTTACCGGTAAAAAGGCCCCCAATTCAGACAGCGGCATTATCGTACATGACTTTGAGCCCAAAGATTTTGTGACGGGTCAATTATTGACGAATATTTATCCACGTAAACATAAACTGTTTTTTGTGTTTACCAATAACTCGACACATAAAGATGCCCCAGTGCCACACCGCGAATGGATGCAAGCAATTTATGACAGCTTAGATAAACAAGTGGACGAGACTAAGTATACCAATCCGTCGATTCAAGCACTTTTTGACGTAATTGAGCAAGATAAAATCACGCCAGAAGAACGCGCTCGTATGAAGGAAGAACATAATCATGAGGAAGCGGAGACGCAGAAGTTCAAAGAGGGAGAGGAGAAGGGATGGAAAGAAGGTAAGAATGAAGGCATAAAGGAAGGTGAGGAAAAAGGTATAAGGGAAACCGCTCGCAATCTTAAGGCTAACGGTAAATTAACAGAAGAAGAAATAGCCAATATTACCGGCTTGAGTTTAGAAGTTGTTAAAGCATTGTAATTCGAGATTTTTAGTAATCACTTGTAACCTGTTTATGGTAGATGACGATATAAAAAAAAAGCCCCAAAGCTTCACAGCCTTGGGGTTTTTTTATTGCCACTCTGAGCGTCAACAACCGCGCTCGTCTGTTGACTACTTGATCACACCCAAATCCGTTATAATCAGATTATTTTTACTCTAATCCCAATTATTTCGAGTCATGCTCATCTGCCGTATCTCTGATTAACTCAATCATGGATTACATTGACTTTTTTGCCCATCGAAATTTGCAAGAACATAAGGTGAACCATTAAGTTTGTGATACAACTCTGCTATGTGTGTTTCTCCTGTCCCTATCATGTAATCATACATCCATTGCACGGAAATGGAAGGACGAGTATATTTTTCCGTTACAAAAAAATTAAACTTAATATGTGTGTAACTCTTTTTAGGTTCACCTTTAAGCATAATCAAATTTTGATCATAGTTGCTGATATTTTCTACGTAATTAATAAATTCCTGTGATGCTTTTGGATCATCAGGATTTGACAATTCATCCATATAATTTATTCCAGCAATTCCTGGACCAACTGGAGTAAATCCAGCAAGAAAACCAGCCGTTGTTTCTAAATAAGAAGCAAATTTTCCTTTATATTGAGGAGATTCAAAATTACTATCTCCATGCTTCATTAAAGAAATAGACGACCTTGTAAATGTTTCTACTTCGTTAGAAATCACATAAACAAAAGGTAAAGGAACAGTTAATTTGTGATCTACCCCTAACATGCCTTCTTTTCTCACAACAACAATTTCATATTCTGCAGTTTGTGAGCCAACACTAGTTTTTTTGAAAGATACAATTGAACTTGATGAATTGCATAAAAAATCATACCCAACAACATCAAGCAACTTCTCATCAAAAATCGCATTCTCGTCCTTATTCTTATCCGCCAATTCAGTAAGCACAAACTGAATTGGATCAGATGGTGTTATGTCTAATTTAGCTTCAAAAACGTTACTCTCAGATTTCACCATTGGAATACTCAACACACTCCCATCAAAACTTGGAAGTTCAATATCGCACGACTCAGGATCATCCAAGCATTCCTTTTTTATAGCCGCCACATCAACCCCGCAACTCTCTGGATCCTCAGCACAAGCAACCCCACAAACTTTTGGATCTTTCGCACAAGCAGTTTTTATTGCTTCTATATCAATGCCACAAGACTCAGGGTCTTTTTTGCATTCCTTTTTAGTATCTGCTTTGGCTGTATCAATAGCATCAGAATTATCAATGCCACAAGACTCAGGGTCTTTTTTGCATTCCTTTTTAG
>QNER01000986.1 GCA_003646175.1 Candidatus Parabeggiatoa sp. nov. 1 | reverse complement strand
ACGAATGTTATCATCTAAATCACAGTTCAAAATAAATCCTTTCTTATAAACAATTCTTGTAGTTATGGTTGTTATAAATATCATGCTAGATTTCGTACAAGGTTCGCCTTGTACTCCTGATAATCTACCATGCCGTTTTTCGTACAAGGTTCGCCTTGTACTCCTGATAAATCACCAGTTTATAAACAATCCTTGTGGTTATGGTTTAAAATCCTTTCTTATAAACAATCCTTGTAGTTATGGTTTAAAATCCTTTCTTATAAACAATCCTTGTAGTTATGGTTTTAATTAAATCCTTTCTTATAAACAATCCTTGTAGTTATGGTTTTAAAAAAATCCGTATCGATTAAACAATCCTTGTAGTTATGGTTTAAATTATGCCACATTTATTAGTTGCGATTTCTTCGCATGGTTTCGGACATGCGATGCAAGCGTCATTAGTTGTCAACGCATTACGAGCGCGTTTGCCGACGCTGCAAATCACGTTACGTACCCAAGTGTCCCCGCGTCTGTTAGCAACGCGGCTACATGGTGATTTTCAGCTATTACCCGTGTCCAGTGATTTTGGTATGTGCATGGACTCAGCGGTAGACATAGATTTAGCCGCCAGCGCCGCCGCATACACGGCCTTTCATACCGATTGGCCAAAAAAAGTAGCCGCTGAAGCCAACGCATTAACGGCGACACACGCAGATTTAATCCTGGCTGATATACCCTACTTAACCTTAGCAGGCGCCCAACAAGCCGGTATGCCAGCCGTTGCCCTATGTTCACTCAACTGGGCCGATATTTACTGGCATTACTGTGCCAAACAGCCTAATGCTGAGCCAATTCACCAACAAATGTTAGCGGCTTATCGAAGTGCTAAGTATTTTTTGCAGGCCGAACCGTCTATGCCAATGACAGATTTAGAAAATACTCGCCCAATAGGCCCGCTGGCACAACTTGGTATAAACCGTCGTGCTGTCATTAATCAACAATTACAACTTAATCCAAAACAACGTTTGGTACTGGTCGCACTCGGCGGTATAGAAATGCCTTTACCCATGCAATCTTGGCCCCAAATGCCCGGCGTATCAATGCTGATACCGGCCGCGTGGCATATTCAACGCCCAAATACGTTCGCGTGGGAAAATTTAGGGTTGAATTTTATTGATGTGTTATGCGCTTGTGATGCGATTATTACTAAACCCGGTTATGGCACATTCACAGAAGCGGCTTGCAATGGCGTTGCGGTGTTATACCTTGAACGCCCTGATTGGCCGGAAACCGTTTATCTGGAAGCGTGGTTAAAAAAACAGGCACGAGCGATTTCTATTTCACGCCTCCAACTTGAACAAGGCGCGATTATGGATAGCTTGGAACAAGTCTTAGCAGCTCCTAAACCAGAACGCCCTAACGCGAATGGTGCAGAACACGCGGCTGATTTACTCTTGCCGCTTTTATTGGGAACTGAGAATCGGGAATGGGGAATTGGAAGTTAACTTTCAATCATCACGCTATTTTTTCGTACAAGGTTCGCCTTGTACTCCTGATGACTCACGCTCGGTTTTGTACAAAGTTCGCCTTGTGCTCCTGAGCCTTGTACTTCTGATAATATGATCGAGGCAAAAGTTTGCTCCGCAAACTTTTGCCTCGATCATTGTCAAGTTAAAAATTCACAATTCACAATTCACAATTCGCGCTTAAAGTTTTTCTAGAAAAACTTTAGGCGCGAACACAATTTTCACCGCCCCAGTTCTGTACCGGTGCCGGTGCCGGCGTATGCCATTTGAAGTGGTACCATAGATACATTTCCACCCAACAGGGCTATGACGATTAGCCCTAATACCATAGAAACTATTTTATTAAAAAGCGTTTTACTTTGAACTTGCGCCACCGCAACTGCAATATTATCCCCCTCGGCACCGCCGGCATCCAACGCATCTTTGAGCAACTGTTTAACCCGCTTTTTAACCGGAAAGTGTTTTTGTAATAACCGATCCCGCATTTTTGGGGCCGAAACATGTTCCCAAAAGCCGTCACTACACAACACAAAACTATCTCCAGCGCGTAACTGTGCTTGACCAAATTCTGGTTTAGCCGGTTCATCGCCACCTAACCCCCTGAGCAAACAGCCTTGATCAGGATGCGTTGCCATTTCTTCTTCGGTAATGTGCCCTAAATCGGCTAATAATTGTACGACAGAATGATCTCTAGTACGATGCCGCAATTTTTTATGACGAAAATAATATAGGCGACTATCTCCAATGTGTGCCCACCATGCTTGTTTGCCCTTAATGTACAATAAGATACAAGTGCTACCGGGAGAAAGTTGGTATTTTTTTCCAAACTGATTAATCTTTTGATGAGCCAGTTCACAAATGCGCTGCAAAAATTTTTGTGGTGTTGTAACTACACGGCCTTGTTGATATTTGTCCCACAACAACTGTGCGGATTTAATAACGAGTTGTGATGCAAAATAACCACCTTTATGTCCCCCCATGCCATCAGCAACGACTAATAAGTGTGTCTCACCATTGGGTGCGGAAAAAACGGCAACCTTATCTTGTTGTTCATCTCGCCCCCCTATGTGATCAGCTTTTGCGATTTCCCATTTCCAATTCATTATTTTTGACCGTTCTCTATTTACGAAAAAAGTGTTTCAGAACTGTTACTCGATGATTTCTCGTTACCTAAATAATAACGACAAGGATTGTATATAATAAAGGATTTCTAATTCGACTTTGTTATATTTAAGTGATTGATTTTAGAATACTATGTTATTATGGCTGCCTTTTTCTCAATCAATCTCAATCAAGGAAAAAGACTCAATCTAACTTTGTCGCGACTGATGTCCGTTAATGGACACCAACCTTCCATTGCTCCAAGATAGCTCGCTCAAAACCAAGGAAAAAGAGTGAATGACAGACAAAAATTATAAATCCCTTCTTATATACAATCCTTGTAGTTACTCTTGGAAATTGGATACAGTATTTCGTTGGTTAGTTATCGGTTTTAAATCCGTATCGATTAAACAATTATTGTCGTTTTTTGTTTCAACACTAACAAAGTAATATCATCATACACCTGTTGCGTCCCAATATGTTGTCGCACATCGGTAATAATGGCTTGTCGAATTTCATCGGCTGATCGTTGCCAGTTTTGTTTGACAACTTCACATAATCGCTCTAACCCATATAACACGCTTTGCAGGTTTTCGGCTTCCGTAATGCCATCCGTATAAAGCACCACCACGTCCCCAAGATTCAGTGGCACTTTGACTTCGGCTACGAAATCTGCAATATCTTCTTCTAATCCAATCGGAAAGCCTAAATCGACAGTGTCTATCACTTCCACTTCGCCCTGTCGCACCACAATCAGATATTCATGCTGCCCACTCAAACTGAGTTGCCCGTCTTGATAATCCAGTAGGGCAAGTGTTAGGTTTTTCTCAGAATTCATCCGCTGCACATTGTCGTAAATGGTGCGGTTTATCGTATTCAAAATTTTCACCGGATCCGTTTCATCATGATCGAGTAAGGTACGCACGGCCGTTTGCACCATAATCGCTAAAACGCCGCTTTCTAGCCCATGTCCTGTCACATCGCCAATGCCGATTTTGATGCGTCCGTTATGCTGGAGAACATCATAGTAGTCACCACCCACTTTGTCGGCTGGT
>QNER01000985.1 GCA_003646175.1 Candidatus Parabeggiatoa sp. nov. 1 | reverse complement strand
TCCCCAGCCCCTTTAATTGCCCCCAAACCATAGCGAACCGATTGGTTTTGTTCATCATCAGCCACAGTGAATTTATACTCAGAAATATTGATGTTGGGTGGCAATCTCTTAAGCTTCATGGCGCGACATTCTTCAATCAACGCGACGACTTTATCCGTGTTATCCATATCGGCTGATAACACGGCTGCCATGAATGCGGCGGGGTAATGGGCTTTGAGCCAAGCTGTTTGGTAGGAAAGTAGCGCATAACCAGCCGAGTGGGAATTTGAGCAGCATAAACCAGAGGGCAACATAAAATTATGCTCAGGGTGATCTACTTCAAGATCGTAACCTTGATACCATCCCAAGAAAGTGACTCGTATAGGCTTCCTAAGCACAATATCCCGACCCAATTGCCATCGTTGTTCATCTCGAATAATTGGTCGAGGCTGATTGAGGTAAGTGCTCCAGATCTGCTTCTGAAATTCTCCATTGATAGACGGATTAATCGCCAAGATCGTCTGATGATTTCCTTGTTCAACATCTGATCCCGTTGCTGCACCCTGTCGAAATTGGCTTGGGAATGGATGGGTAAAAAATGCCAAGGCCGGTCCACTTCGATGGCTATTTTCTGCTCTTGATTGACAAAATCTACCTGCTTGCGGTGATTTTGGCAGCGAATCTGTACATTTCGGGTAACACCCCATTGGGTCAGATGTGGTTCTAGCCAGATTTCCATTTTGGAACGCTTGGCAGAACCACAAGCTTTGGCATGAATTTCTTGAAAGGCTTGTGGGTTTTGCAGCCGCCACTTCTTGAGTCTGGCCGCACGTTCCTGTTGAATATCCAAGCGAGATGAAGTTTTTTTGGCCGTCTCGGAATACTTCTTCCGCATTGCTGGCGTATGTTCTAACTTTTTGCAATTTGCTACTCGAACTTCCCGCCGTTTTTGTTGACAGATTGGGCAATTCTGGTAGTGTTCTGAAACCTGTTTTCGAGTACGGATGACTGCACCGCAGTACATGGTTCGGTCTTTGCCAGCAGTGGGCCCCGTGTGAATCATGCTGAGACATGTTGGGCAATGTTTTTGATGTGCATGCACTGCGCGTTTTGTAGGCTGCTGTTCCCCACACTTGCTCACCCATTTGAATGATTGCCCAGAGGGGTAACTGTCCGTATTTTGTTAGCCATTTGTGATCAAGTGTGCATCTTTCGGTGGTGCCGTCATCAAATATTACCTCCCAAATGGGTACTTGCCCATGATCGTGTAGTTGAACAACTTTAGAGCAACGATAATTTCCATCCGCTGTTAGGCTGATGACCTCATCACCTCTTTGACAATCTTCTATTCTTTTTATGCCTTCAAGTGTATAAATGTTAGTACCCTTGAATAATGTGCGGTTGAAACCATATGCTGCGAACATCTCCATTAAATCAAATATATACGTTGCTGTTTTTTCTTTCACGCCCCGAGCAACTGCACCCTCTGTAAACACTGATCGTTGTTTAGCCATTTCTTCAGGCTTCTTCTTCCCCATTGATCGGCGTAATATGTCCGCACCGCCCAACGTATAACCCGCTAACTCTTGAGCGATTTGCATCACCTGCTCTTGATACACAATCACACCATAAGTCGATTTGAGAATTGGCTCAAGGGCAGGATGTGAGTATTCAATTTGGGCACGCCCTTGTTTACGCTCAACAAAATCATCTACCATGCCTGATTGTAGGGGGCCGGGACGATATAAGGCCACTAACGCGACAATGTCTTCAAAACAATCGGGTTGGAGCTGCCGAATGAGTTTTTTCAGGCCTGATGATTCAAGTTGGAAAACAGCGGTGGTATTGCCTCTTTTCAGCAAATCATACGTTTCTGGATCATCCAACGGAATCTTTGCAATATCTACGGGACTTTCCGCAAAACGGTTAATTGTTTCTAAGGCCCATTTGATGATGGTGAGCGTTCGCAACCCTAAAAAGTCGAATTTGACTAAGCCGACGGCTTCTACGTCGCCTTTGTCAAATTGGGTCATGACATCAGGACTGTCCTGCTCACAGTAGAGCGGGGTAAAATCGGTCAGGACTGTCGGCGCAATCACCACACCGCCTGCATGTTTACCCGGATTACGTGTCAGGCCTTCCAACTGACGCGCCATATCTATCAACGCTCGCACATCTTCTTCTTGTTCATAGCGGGCATCTAAGGCTTCTTCCTTTTCTAACGCTTTATCAAGCGTGATGCCGAGTTCAAAAGGGATAAGTTTGGCAATTTTATCGACAAAACCATGCGGGTGTGCTAAGACACGACCCACATCGCGCACTACCGCTTTAGCGGCCATTGAACCATAAGTGATGATTTGCGAGACGCGATCCCGCCCATAGCGTTCTGCAACATAATTGATTACGTCATCACGGCCTTCAATGCAGAAATCTATGTCAAAGTCTGGCATGGAGACTCGTTCTGGATTTAAAAAGCGTTCAAACAGTAGATTGTAGCGAATGGGATCTAAATCGGTGATGCTCAGTGCGTAGGCGACTAATGAACCGGCACCTGAACCCCGCCCAGGGCCCACTGGAATATTATTTTCTTTGGCCCATTCGATAAAATCGGCCACGATTAAAAAATAACCAGGAAAGCCCATTTGCACGATGACATCAAGTTCCTGTGCTAAACGTTCATCATAAGGGTGGCGTTGTTTTGGAAAATCTTCGCGGGTTTTGTCAAACAGGGTGACTAAACGTTGTTCTAAACCAAGGCGGGTTTTTTGACGGAAATAGTCTTCAACGGTTTGCCCTTCAGGGATGGGAAAATCGGGCAGGAAATTTTGGCCAAGGGTTAATTCTAAATTGCAGCGCTGAGCAATCAGCCAAGTATTTTCTAGTGCTTCAGGGATATCGGCGAACAAATCAGCCATTTCTTGCGGTGTTCGCAAATATTGTTGGGGACTATAGCGGCGGGGGCGATTTTGATCAGCGAGTATTTTGCCGTCGTGAATACACACGCGGACTTCATGGGCATCAAAATCGTCTGGCTTAAGAAAACAGACATCATTGGTGGCAACTACGGGAACGCCCGTCTCCAAGGCGAGTTCAATAGCGGCGTGAATATACACTTCTTCGTTAGGCCGACCAGTGCGTTGTAATTCCAGATAAAAACGCTTTGGAAACAACGCGTTCCAATCATCCAACTGTTGTCGTGCCAAATGGCTATGTTCCGCCAATAGGGCTTGCCCTATATCGCCTTCGCGTCCACCAGACAGTGCAATTAAGCCATCCGTCGCACCGCTTAACCATGCCCGGCGCAAGTAAGGGACACCATTTATCTGTCCTTCAGTATAGCTGCGGGAAACCAGACGGGTAAGATTGCGATAGCCAATGTCATTCTGACACAATAGGACAAGACGAGTAGTGGACTCGGTGCCATCATGGAGCCGCATATCAACACCAATGATGGGTTTAATGCCTTCAGATTGCGCGGCGCGGTAGAATTTAACGAGGGCAAAGAGATTATTGTGATCTGTGACAGCACTGGCGGGCATCCCGTATTCCCGCACGGTTTTCACGAGCGGTTTAATACGAACAAGGCTATCAATCAGGGAATATTCAGTGTGTAAGTGTAGATGAACAAAACGCGGCATAAATTTGGTGGGGATTGGGATTGGGATCGACGCAAAAGTTGACAGC
>QNER01000984.1 GCA_003646175.1 Candidatus Parabeggiatoa sp. nov. 1 | reverse complement strand
GCTGTAACTCCCTTCATCATCAATCGTCAAATTGACGATATTATGGCCGGTACAACCGATGCGAGCTTCTGGGATACCGGGCTGCTCAATGAGCATCACATCAGTACCGGTATCGTCATGCGTCAGGCTCACGATAAGTTCGCCAACATGCGTGTGACTGACATCAAGGTTGACATTGAGATCATAGAGTTTGCCATGATCATTCAGGGTTAATGTATCGCTGATGCCCGTGCTGTCGTTATTTGGGATGGTGATAGACGGTGTACTACAAACAGTCACCGCATAAACGGATGTGGCTAACACCAATAAAGTGTTTACCAAACCGACAACCAATAAAATTGGCATGGTTCTAGTGGACATTTTAATTTTACCTCCTATTGTCGAGTTCAAAATAAGGGTAATGGGTAATGTTGGCAGGAGTCCAAACTTTAGTTTGGGAGAGCCAAGATAAATCTTGGACTCCTGTTTTTCAAGAGCTTCAAGATAAAAAATAATCCTAACAGAAGTGCGAACTTTGCACAACCACTCGTGCAAGGTTCGCCTGAAACGAATAAAACAAAAGGCCTATCGAAGCTTGTAGAGTGGATTAGCCTGAGTGCGTAATACACCATTGTTATTCTTTATAAACACCATTAAATTATTTGTTAAAAACAATATGTTAGCGTAAAAAAAGCACCGCACCGCGAAGCACGCCAAATCCATTGCCAACTTGAACATCGAGATTATTTTAATTTGTGGACAGTTAATGGATTATCAAGTTTTTTTAGGCTTTGATTTGCAAGTTTGTGCCACCAGCTGAAATTATGGCTTTCCAAACTAAAGTTTGGACTCCTATAAAAAACTATAGTTCTACACTGAAGGTTGTGCAAAAGAGAGTTTGAATACCAAATCCATGCCAGCTAATTCAAAAGTTTCACGCAATCCACTTTTGACATCCAACAGTTCAAAGCGTTTATCTGCCTGTTTAGTGGTTCTTTTGGCTGCAACCAACACTTGTAGTATTGTTGTGTCCATTGTTTCTACGTCAGCTAAATTGATTTTGACTATTTCTTTCTGAGCTTGTATGTATTCTGTCAAAATCTTTATTAACGATTCGGCATCGTTAATAGATATTTGTCCTACCAAACACAGTTCTTCATCTTTGACTTGAAAATCCATATTGACTCTTTGTTCATTAGAAGTGTGAATTGTTTTGTTCAAACTAATCCATAACTTATTGTTTTTCATAAGGTGGAATAAAAGCTGGATCAACTTTTGACAACCGCTGGCACCTGATTTTCACCACCCCAGCACTTGGCTATCTCAGATATTGTTGCGACGGCTGAATTGCCAGAAGCATTGTAAAATGATCAGGCGCTGCTTGCAGGGTGCATGTCTGGCGCCTCCCAAATCGATGGATTCACCAGCATTTCAATCAAACCCAAAGATGAGAGTAAGCAGTTCATCCGCAATTGGGCACCCGGCACGAAGATTGAGGATTTCGTGGTTTCTGCAACGATTGAGGCGGTAAAACCATAAGACAGATGTTCAGATAAGGAAGTCCCAAAAAAATAATTAAATTATCTCAAATTCAATTATCCCAAATTCAAATTCAAGCGGGTGTCGGGTGAAGAGAATGGTGGGCAACAAAAACACGTTACCCACCCTACAAAAAAGAGTCTTTTTTGGATATTCCTAAATAGTGATTTTTTTGGGAATTGGGAATTGAGAATTGGGAACTGGTTTTGAACGCTTGGATAATTATTTTGTTAAATTAATGCTAATTATCATTTCGACAATCATGCCAGTTCAGCCCCAGTTCAGCCAGGGGCGTTGCCCCAGGTGCAGGCGTTTATGATTTAAAGCCCTGAAGGGGCGATTTAAAATTTTAATGCGCCCAGGGCTTGTTCGTTGTTATTCTTGTTCCTAGGGCGTTGCCCTGGGCTTTAATAAAGCGCCCTTTCAGGGCTGAGTAGTTACGTTTTTTTTTTGGTTTGTTGAAAAACAAGAGCAGTCAGGTTTTTTCTGGCAGCGCTTTATGCGTTAGTCACAGCCTTTGAACAGTCAGTCGTGGCAGCGGCATTGTTGGCAGGTGCTTTAAGCATGGTTGGCATCTATAGTTTTATTCTGATTAGAAAATCACTTTGCACCACGGAATATCTTATTTCGGTTATTCTCACAAAAGTTTTTGGCGTTGGGTTGCTCCTTTTAACCAGGGGCGTTGCCCCTGGCTATAATAATGCGCACCGAAGGGGCTAGAACCCCTTTGGTGCGACGTTAATATAAAAAGGGGCAACGCCCCTGGTTGATAGGTTTCAAAAACTTGAACATCGAGTATAAAAGCTGAAACGAAATTGATATTCCATATTAATCTAACAGAGGCGTTGAAAAATGCAAAAACTCAACAATGACGAAGTTCGCCAAACAGTGCGTCAGGCTTATCGCGAAGTTGCAAAATCGGCAGGTGCGTCAGGTTGTTGTACGCCAGCGCAACCGACAGAAATGGCTTCTGGCTGTTGCGCTAGCGATTCTAGTTGTAGTACCAGCAACTCGTCACCCAAGGATATTTCAATTAACCTTGGCTATTCCAGCGGCGAGGTGATTTCAGTACCCGACGGTGCCAATATGGGTTTAGGCTGCGGCAATCCACAGGCGATTGCCGCTCTGAAATCCGGTGAAACCGTGCTGGATTTAGGTAGCGGTGGTGGATTTGACTGCTTTCTTGCCGCGACATCAGTTGGAGAAAACGGATGGGTTGTGGGTGTGGATATGACATCTGAAATGATCAGTAAAGCCCGCGAAAACACGATCAAAGCTGGGTTTAACAACGTTGAATTTCGGCTGGGAGAAATCGAAAACTTGCCGGTTGAGTCAAACGCCATTGATGTGATTATTTCCAATTGCGTTATCAACTTGTCACCTGAAAAACAGAAGGTTTTTAATGACGCCTTTCGTGTGTTAAAACCCAGTGGGCGCTTGGCTATCTCAGATATTGTTGCGACGGCTGAATTGCCCGAGGCACTGCAAAATGATCTCGCTATGCTTGCCGGGTGCATGTCTGGTGCCTCCCAAATCGATGATTTGGAATCCATGCTAAAAATGGCTGGATTCACCAGCATTTCAATTAAACCCAAGGATGAGAGTAAGCAGTTCATCCGCAATTGGGCACCCGGCACGAAGATTGAGGATTTCGTGGTTTCAGCAACGATTGAGGCGGTAAAACCATAATCGTTATTTTGGGAATTGGGAATTGAGAATTGGGAACTGGTTTTGAACGCTTGGATAATTGTTTTGTTAGAATAATGCTAATCATTATTTCGACAATCATGCCAGTCCCCCTTTGACAAACTATAGTGCCAAATTAACGGATACTATCCCCAAACCAGGGATAGCATCCGTGAAATCAGTCGTGATGCTATCGCTAGTTTTGGCGATAGTATCACTTAAACGGATACTATCCCGAAACCAGGGATAGCATCCGTGAAATCAGTCGTGATGCTATCGCTGGTTTTGGCGATAGTATCACTTAAACGGATACTATCCCCAAACCAGGGATAGCATCCGTGAAATCAGTCGTGATGCTATCGCTGGTTTTGGCGATAGTATCACTTAAACGGATACTATCCCCAAACCAGGGATAGCACCCGTGAAATCAGTCGTGATGCTATCGCTGGTTTTGGCGAT
>QNER01000983.1 GCA_003646175.1 Candidatus Parabeggiatoa sp. nov. 1 | reverse complement strand
TACGAAAAAACTTGGTTCTTGCTCAGGAGTACAAGGCGAACCTGGTACGAAAAAACTTGGTTCTTGCTCAGGAGTACAAGGCGAACCTGGTACGAAAAAACTTGGTTCTTGCTCAGGAGTACTTCGCTCCCTGGTAGTCCTGTATAAGTAGTGATGATGTTCAAACGGATACTATCCCTAAGAAGGGATAGCATCAGTAAAATCACTACATGTACAGGACTACCCGCTTCCTTTGTACGAAAAACTTTGTTTTTTTTTAAATGTGACATTGTCAAGTTATGCACAAAGCTAAAAATTGTTTTTATTGTCTGAATCAGGATTTTCAGGATTTCATAATTAATTTTCAGAATTAGTCGATATTATGGCAATTCGGTTGTTCTTAAAAAGTGAGGTACTGGTAATTAAGATAACTTATTTCTTTTATTCTGTTAATTTATGAAAATTCTGATTCCGACAAAAAAAGCGATTAATTCTTAAATGCTGAAAAATTCTGATTCAGACAAACAAATAACTGATAACTGATAACTGACATGAGACAACGTACTTTTGAAAGTAATCACCAACAACAATGGGAAAATTTAGAACGCTGGTTAGACAGTATCGAGAAACGAAAGCCAGTCAAAGGCGAAGAGGTTAAAGGCCAAGACGTTGCCCAATTTCCGCAAATGTACCGACAAGTTTGCCAACAGTTGGCACTGGCACGAGATCGTCGTTATACGCCACACTTGATAGAACGACTCAACCGCCTCGCATTACGCGGACATCAGCATCTTTACCAAACCAAAAGTCGGCTGACTGCCAAGATCATTAGCTTTATCATAGCCGATTTTCCGAGGCAGGTACGCGAAGAATCGCGCCTAGTAGGCTTATCTAGTCTCTTATTTTTCGGTTCATTGCTCGTCATGTTTGTTGGTGTGCAAATTCATCCCGATCTGGTTTATAGTCTGATGGATACTGAACAAGTGCAGAGCCTAGAAGCAATGTATAACCCTCATGCTGAACATTTGGGTCGTAACCGTGATGCCGACAGTGATTTCTATATGTTTGGCTTTTATATTAGACACAATATCAGTATCGATTTTCAAACCTTTGCCGGGGGCATGTTGTTTGGGCTGGGAACACTATTTTTCTTAATATTCAATGGTTTATATATAGGCTGTGTCGCTGGTCATCTTACCCATGTTGGTTACATTACGCCTTTTTATTCATTTGTGGCAGGACACAGTGCCCCCGAGTTAATGGCTCTGGTGCTGGCTGGCGCAGCGGGCCTCAAATTGGGGTTGGCATTGGTTGCCCCGGGGCGATTAAGCCGTTTACACGCTTTACAAAACGCGGCCAGTCGTAGCATTGGCCTCATCTATGGTGTCGTCGGTATGTCATTACTGGCCGCTTTTATCGAAGCCTTTTGGTCATCCAATACTGCGATTGATCCCGTTATCAAATACAGTGTTGGTATCTCATTATGGCTATTAGTGATTGGTTACTTTACATTGGTAGGACGCAATCGTGCAACTTGATCGTATTCAGGCTATTGTTCGTCCGCGCAATCCTTGGGAATCTCTTGATTTAGGTTTTAGCATGGTGCAGCGATGGTGGAAACCTTTATATAAGGTATGGTTTACCTTCATGTTGCCCTTTTTTATAATCCTTTTCCTACTCTTTTCTGATTTCTTATGGGTTGCTGCGGTGATGATTTGGTGGTTAAAACCGTTATTTGACCGCATTATTCTATATTTCTTAAGTCATGCTCTGTTTGGTGAACAACCGAGCATTCGGCAAACGGTGAAAGCCTTACCCAGTTTGTTGTTTAACACTCGCCTGTTTTTGGCACTGACGATATGGCGTTTTGATTTTGCTCGTTCATTTGATCTACCGGTTTGGCAACTGGAAGGTTCACGCGGCAAAGCGGCTTATCAGCGTATGAGGTTATTGCAGAAAAAAACCCGTAACACGGCTGTCTGGCTGACTATTGTGTGTCTGCATTTTGAGTGGGTACTGGCTTTATCGCTATTTGGGCTAGTGTATTTGATGATGCCAGTCACCTATACCTTTGACTTTTTTCAAGTATTTTTCCATGAAGAAGCGTTGTGGGTAGAAATAACTCGTCTGATTGCTAGCTTGTTAATTTTAAGCATCGTTGAACCTTTATACGTTGCAGCGGGATTTGCCCTCTATCTTAACCGCCGCACTCATCTTGAAGGTTGGGACATTGAGTTAGCTTTTCGTCGTATTGCGGCTCGTTTGTCATAATACAATTTTTTCATATAACTCATTTCAGTTAGAAACCTTCAAGGTTTTCAAAACCTTGAAGGTTTTGCCCTAAATATTTGAACGTCACGATAGCGAGACAGGAGTCCAAACTTTAGTTTGGGCTGTCAGGAGTCCAAAATTAAACAGATTGCTCGACGCATTGAGTTGGTTGAGATGCCGTTTAAAAAATTGTAATGTTCTAGCTGAAACCATCCACGCAATCGTCAACAATATCCTCCCACAAGCCAATCCTTTCTTATAAATAATCCCTGTAGTTATTTATTATGTTACGAAAAAACTTAATAACAATTATCTATTTCCTATTGATTTTAATGTTACTGGCAACTGGCTGGATTGCATATTCAGCAGCTTGTGACTATGAACGCCAAACTGAGGTATTGACAGATAGGCTACACACTCAGCCTAAAGCCATAAGTTTGCTCAAAGAAATCTTTGAAGGTATCACAATTGGTATTTATGGTGGTTATTCCCAAGAACTCGAAGAACTTCAAACCATAGTCGCGGCAAGAGACAGTGATAAAGAGCGCGCTATTTTGGCAACGCTGAGTTTTTTCCTACTCGCAGGCGTTTTGCTGGTATTCATTTATGCTTTTATTTCAAATAAAGCATTTTTTATCTTTGCTATGCTGATGGTGTCTTCAATGGCACTCGCCGTCGGGTTATTGGCGCCCATTTTGATGATTGTGAGCTATAAAGATGTCCCTCTACTTGGGCACGTTGTTTTTATGTTTCAGTCAAAAGGCATTATCACGACAATTGAAACGCTATTGACTTCAGGGAATTTACTGGTGGCTATTCCGTTATTATTGTTTAGTGTTATTATTCCCTTTCTTAAAACCCTTGTCATGGGATTGGCTTTGTTTACACCCGTTGGAACCATGGCTTCGCAAAGCCTACGTTTGATCAAATATATCGGAAAATGGTCAATGGCAGATGTATTTGTGGTGGCGTTATTATTAACCTACTTTACGATAAATAAAGACCAATCTACATATGCTGAGGTACAAATTGGATTGTATTTTTTTCTGGGTTATGTGATTTTATCGATGATTGTTTCGCATTTATTGACTCATGCGAAAAAGTAATTACACGGGAAGTACAACAGATTGACGGATTTGACGGATTGATTTTCTTTACTTTTCACAGGCGACAAACACAATGACTGACACTTATTATCGTTACCACGTATTTTTTTGTACTAATCAACGCGCTGAAGGTGAACGCTGTTGTCAAAATCATGATGCAGTGGCAATGCGTGATTATCTGAAAAAACGTACCAAAGAATTGGGAATAGTGGGGCGCGGTGCGGCGCGAGCCAATACCGCTGGTTGTCTGGATCGTTGCTCAAAAGGCCCAGCGATAGTCATTTATCCCGAAGGTGTGTGGTACACCTATAAG
>QNER01000982.1 GCA_003646175.1 Candidatus Parabeggiatoa sp. nov. 1 | reverse complement strand
CTTAATCAAGCAGACCTTCAAGGTTTTGGAAACCTTGAAAGTCTTAATCAAGCAGACCTTCAAGGTTTTGGAAACCTTGAAGGTCTTAATCAAGCAGACCTTCAAGGTTTTGGAAACCTTGAAGGTCTTAATCAAGCAGACCTTCAAGGTTTTGGAAACCTTGAAGGTCTTAATCAAGGAGATGGCCTTATCGCCTCTGGTAGTTGGGATGACACCATTCGCCTGTGGCATGGACGGACCGTTAGCAAATCAGGGCACTCAAGTTGGTAGCCTGTCTTTCAGTCCTGATGGGCGTTATTTGGTATCGGGAGTGGGTTCAGCACCTACGCACTGCCATGTTTGGTCAATCCCCGACAGCAAGAAAATGGTTACCTATAAAGGCCATGACAATATTGTGGCGGCTACCGCCGTCAGTCCCGATGGACGTTTGGTAGCGACCGGTGGTGGCTCTAATCATGAAATTCACCTGTGGACATTGCGCGATGGCAAACGACAGAAAAGGCTAAGCGGTGTGGGTGCGAGTACTTGGGCGGTGGGGTTTTCAGCGGATGGTAGGACATTGGCTTGGGGGAAAACATGGACACAACATAATCCAGCCAAAGGTTACGGCCCCCTAGAATACACCATCACGCTCCCCGCTTCTGAGGGTTTTCTCGGTGCGCCCCGAAAAATCTCTAACCGTGATAAGAAACCCAGTTTCTCGCAAAAACTTGGTTTCTCTCGCGCTCAGGATAAATGGCGTAACTGGACGTTACGCCACCGCGCCGGGGGCCACTATGGCGATAAAGATGCCATTCTGGAAATCCGCCACCAAAACCGCACCAAAGCCAGCATTGAACGCGGTACCACCGATGGCTATGCTCACCGTTCCTACACTTTTACTCCCGACGGACAACGCATCATCAGCGGTGGAGCCAACGGTGTCCTCACCGCCTACGACCGCGATGGCAACAAACTCGGCGATTATGTCGGCCACACGAGCGATGTTTGGGCGGTGGCGGTGTCCCCCGATGGTCGTTTGTTGGCTTCTGGCAGTGGTGACCAAACCGTGCGCGTTTGGGATGTGCAAAGCCGCGAAAACTTGCTGACCCTGTTTCATGGCTCGGATGGCGAATGGGTGGCTTGGACACCGTCGGGGCATTATGTGTCATCGCCTAACGGCGACAAAATGGTGGGCTGGCAGATTAATCGCGGGGCCGACAAAGCCGCCGATTATATCAGTGCGCGCCCTGACATTGTGGCTGACACTGTGCGTCTGCATAGCACATTAGCAGGAGTACAAGGCGAACCTTGTACATTAGCAGGAGTACAAGGCGAACCTTGTACGAAAAAACCGCGCGTTTAAACCCCGAATATGTTGTACTTGATTTAAGCAATTGATTGGGGATTATCTAAAAACGGATTAAATGGTTTAGCACAGCGCATTGAAGGATTTGACGAATTGGTTGATAACTTATCACGCATTAGCAGGAGTACAAGGCGAACCTTGTACATTAGCAGGAGTACAAGGCGAACCTTGTACGAAAAAACGGTGCGTTTAAACCCCGAATCCGTTGTACTCTATTTAAGCAATCCGTTCATGACGCGTATCCTGATCGCGGTGGGCGTTAGCCAACACCGCTTTTGCGTTTTGCGGCCGCCGATGCCCACGCTATCCACAAATTGCTCACCGCGCAACAACGCAAACGCTATAAAACCGTCAAAAGTCGGTTATTGGCCGACGGTGCAACGCCACCCACCGCCGCTAATATTAAAGACGCGCTTAAACTGTTTGAACAAGCGACAGCCCAAGACACCGTGGTATTATTTTTATCCGGGCACGGCGATAATGCGGATCGGGATTATTACTTTTTACCGCACGATGCCAAAGAACAAGGCACGAGTTGGCAACCCGACACCGTGATAAAATGGCGCGAATTGCAACACGCCATCGAAAATGCCAAAGGACAACGACAATCCGTAAAATCCGTCAATCCGTTGTACTTGATTGTTGTTATGCGGGCGGTGCGTTTAACCCGCGCTTAATCAAAGATGCGTCAGATAATAGTATTATTGTGATCAGTGCCACCGATGAACATAGCGTTGCCCAAGAATTACCCGAACTTGGCATGGCGTATTCACCTACGCTCTGTTAAACGGACTCAAAGGCAAAGCGGACTTAGTGGGCGAAGAAAAGGTGATTACCCTCAAAGAATTAGATACTTACCTAAACTTTGCGATAGAAGATGTCACCGGTGACAGCCAAATCCCCGCAACCAACGTTCAGGCGGGATTTAAGGATTTTGGGTTTGTGCGAATTAGTACAGCTTCTTTCTGGATTGTTCGGATTAGTACAACTTCTTTCCGGATTTGACGGATTGTAGCAACGGAAATTATGGTAATGAGCTTCATCTGGTTTTAGCGATGTGACGGTTAAGGATTTTTGGGTTTCCTTTAAAATAGAATAACCGCACCGTTTTTCGTACAAAGTTCGCTTTGTACTCCTGACAATATGACATTGTCAAGCTAATCAATCCGCTTATTTCGCGTATCCGTTGTACTCGATTTAAGCAATCCGCTTAATCCTTCAATGCGCTGTACTCGGTTTAAGCCGTTGTACTCAATATTTTCCAGTTAATCACATTGAGGTTAAACATGATATAAACACAAATATGTGGAAACCAACAAGCCATCGCATTTACCCAACAAGCTCCTTTGATGCTTTGGGTATCTTCAATGACTGTAGCAGAGTTGTACGCGGGTGTGCGAGATTGTGAACAGAGAGGTATCATGTACATTTTTTCGGACTATATTAAATACAAAGCAGCATCAAGAGGATTTGCACTGGAGCAAATTGAGCAAATATTAAGATATTCAGAGGAAAGATATTTTGATACTGCCACTCATCGGATGATTGCCATTGGTAAACATGATAATCGTTTGATAATGATTCCTTACGAGATAACAACTGATGCTATTATGCCGGTAACTATTCATGCCACAACGCGTCAACAAATTAAATTCCGTCTGAAAACGGGGAGATTTATTCATGAATAATGCTCAAATGAATTATTTTCAAGAGGAAGATATTCTCTATCTGGCTATTTCGGAAGGACAAGAAACCGGGAGTGTCGAACTCTATCCCAATGTTTTTGTAGAACTCAATGACAAAGGTGAATTGATTGGTATAGAAATCCTAGAGGCGAGTAAGTTTATTCGGGACTATATTCTCGAAACCGCTCAAGTTAAATTACTGAGTTTGCCAGTAGCAATGGTTCCCTTTAGGGCGAGTGAAAAAGTACCACAAATTGCGAAATAAACGGATAACTCCTTTTACCAATTCGTTTATGGAAGACAATAAATTGTACTCAATATGAGTGGCTAACCGTAAAGTCACCAGATGCTATCCCTTTTTTCGATGGATAGCATCCGTAAAGTCACCAGATGCTATCCCTGTTTTTGGGGGATAGTATCTGTAAAGTCAAAGAAGGGATAGCATCCGTAAAGTCACCAGATGCTATCCCTGTTTTTGGGGGATAGTATCTGTAAAGTCACCAGATAAATTAACGGATACTATCCCATCGAGGTATAGCATCCGTAAAGTCACCAGATGCTATCCCTGTTTTTGGGGGATAGTATCTGTAAAGTCACCAGATAAATTAACGGATACTATCCCATCGAGGTATAGCAT
>QNER01000981.1 GCA_003646175.1 Candidatus Parabeggiatoa sp. nov. 1 | reverse complement strand
TTTTACTTTCAATAAAAACAATGACTTAGAACCCCACCCCCTATATAAAAACATGGCACGACTGCTCGCTATTTAATAAAAAGATAGCAAAATCAAATAGTTCCTTAACTTAATGGCATTGACGCGATACCATGGCTGGACTGATGTGGTTAACACTCTCAAAAAGATCATTGAAAAGGAATCAGCCGATGAAACACGCCCAGAGGGTAGCGTGGTGAGCTTGATATCAACCTTTATTGAGGCGGTAGCCAAAAACGACCCAAGCCGCTTGTTATCTGGCCCGGACGAAACTTTGGAATCGCATCTGATGGTCTTTGCAGCCGAGCAGGCGAGACGCGAAAACCGGGTGGTCGATATGGTTTAGATGTGGGGTGGGGTGGTGAAAATGATTAATGATTAATGATTAATGATTAATGATTAATGAATTAACGAATACTTAAATGATTGTTTTTTAAATGATAAAATTGAAGCGGAATAAAAATGGGATCAAGTTTTAGACACCAAAGGAACCTCCTTTTCATCAGCCCAGTTTAGAGGTGTTTTTGCCAGAGCCTGTTTGCAACCGGCTCCGAAACGTTTTCGTCAGGAAGAGAGTTGTGAGGCGGTTGCGGACTGTGGTTGTAAATCCGGCATAAGAATGCGATGCATAGCAAAGCACTCGCACATAAATAGGAGGCACAGTCTTGAGCTATATTAATTCGCCAGGGGCGTTGCCCCTGGCTTTATTAATGAATGTCGCCCCGTTGGTGCCTGTTATTTTGGCCTCGAAAACGGGGAAGATGTCAAAATATATGCCACCACATGGGATATTGATGGCGTAGAAAATATTTATCGGCCTCTGAAACGGGAAGCCGGGCAATATCATTTTGGTGGTGGCAATGTGGAACCTTTGATTGCTGACGATATTGAAGTGATTGCGATTTCTACTTCAGAAGCGGCTAAATAGCCAGTTAGGGTGGACAACGTGTTGTCCACCAATGGGACTTGTCATGGCAAAGGCTTTAGTTGTTTAAGCTTCTAAGTTCGCTTACTGAAGAGTTCTAGGGGGATAAGTATTATGATTAATTTGTTGTTTAAATTTGCTCTTTTCTTGTTTTTGTCTTTTTTAGGATGTTGTTTGGGTTTTATGGTATTTTTTGGGCTGTTTGGGTTTGGATGGTTGGGTTTGGTGTTGTTTTGTTGTTGGGTTTTGTTTGTTGTTATTATTGTGGCTTTTGAGTGGTATGTTGATGGGTTTGCGGGTTATATAGAAAGATTAGAACATTGGAGCTATTATGATTGACATGGTGATTTGAGATTGAATTTTTCAAAATGCGCTCCCAACCTTAAAGCGAGTGTACTTTTTTTAAGTAGGTACACATAAATATTTTAACATTTTGGCTTTCAAGAGAAATCCGATTTTTTTGAAAAATCGGATTTCTTTGGCAGGTAACAAATGTTAATTATTCAATTCGTGAAAATAAGGAAAGGAATGTCAGTCTTGAAAGGAAATTTAGGCAGAACCTTACTTATAAAATGTGATATCAGCGTACTGATTACTGAAGGGTTTTATTGTTATTTTATCTGACAATGCAAAAAGTGTTCCGATCATTATTGCCAATCAAGCTAATTTGGGCTGACATTGAGTGAAAATATCTGTTGTTTGCCCAGTATTTAGGGGCCGCGTTTTTTTTATTCATTCCCAACCTCTGGTTGGGAATGATTACCGCGACGCTCTGCGTCGCACAATACAAATAAATAGGAGGCACTAATGAGTCTTAACACACTTTGGTGGCAAAATGGCATTATCTATCAGATTTATCCTCGTAGTTTTCAGGATACAATTGGGAATGGCATTGGTGATTTGCCCGGCATCACGCAGCGGCTTGATTATTTACAATGGTTGGGAATAGATGCGATCTGGATTTCGCCTATTTATCCGTCACCGATGGCCGATTTTGGTTATGATGTGTTAAATTATATCAATATTGATCCGATGTTTGGGCAGCTTGCCGATATGGATGCCCTGCTTGAGGCCGCTCATGCGCGTGGGTTGCGGGTAGTACTTGATTTTGTGCCTAACCATTCTTCTGATCAACATCCGTGGTTTATTGAGTCTCGTTCTTCCCGCGATAATCCTAAACGTGATTGGTATATCTGGCGTGATCCGGCCCCAAATGGTGGCCCACCCAATAATTGGCTCTGTCGCTTTGATGGCAAATCGGCTTGGCAGTGGGACGATAAAAGAGGCCAATACTATCTCCATACGTTTCTGAAAGAACAACCCGACCTAAATTGGCGCAATCCCGAAGTACGTGCGACGATGCTCAATGTGATGCGTTTCTGGTTTGAACGGGGTATCGATGGCTTTCGCGTGGATGTCTCCCATCGTGTCCTGAAAGATGCCCAATTTCGTGACAATCCTCCCAATCCTGATTGGCGCGTTGGAATGGATCCCGCCAAGAGGATGAACGAAATATACACAAGAGATACACCCGAAAATCATGAGTTTAATCGCTGGTTGCGTGAGGTTGCGGACGAATACGAGGCCCGGGTACTTGTGGGTGAAATTACCCTGCCGGTGGAACAATTGGTCAAACATTACGGCCATTTTGATGAGTTCCATTAGCCTGATTTCCTTCACGCCTTGGGAAGCCGCCTCGGTGCGTAAGATTGCGGATCGTTATGAAGAATTGTTGCCTGAAGGTGCATGGCCTAACTGGGTGTTGGGCAACCATGATAAACCGCGCTTTGCGAGTCGGGTGGGAAAGGCGCAAGCACGAGTTGGCATGATGCTGCTGCTGACTTTGCGAGGGACACCGACGATGTATTATGGCGAGGAAATCGGTATGCACGATGTGGACATTCCAGATGAGTCTATATTTGATCCCTGGGGAAAAAATGTGCCCGGTTTAGGTTTGGGGCGTGATCCAGAACGCAGCCCGATGCAATGGGATAGCAGCCCCAATGCTGGCTTCTGTCCGCCCAATGTTAAGCCGTGGTTGCCGATTGCCAACGATTACCAAGCAATCAATGTCGCTGTAGAACGTGATAATCCTCATGCCATGCTTTCCCTCACTCACGCGCTCATTAAACGACGTCGTACAATCGCGGCCCTTAGCAGCGGAGATTATCGCTCTTTTGAGACACCGGATGGCGTTTTTGCCTTTCTGCGCCAACAAGATGAACAGCGCGTGTTAGTGGCCCTCAATTTCACCAACCAACCAAAAAGGTGGACATTACCAAAGGAAGTGGCTCAAGCAAAAACTTTGCTTTCCACGCACCTAGATCGAGAAGGTGACGAGGTGGGAGAGACGCTTGAGTTGCGTAGCGATGAAGGCGTGATTCTGAGTGTATGAAGGAATAACCAAGATGAATCACTGGGCGAAACCCAGTGATAAAAACTGGGTTTCTGACGGGTATATTATTGACACGCTTCACTCTAAAGGAATGCAAATATATGAAATTCTGTTCAAGAAATTTGCAGTGGCTCGCTATTGTAAGTTGTTGTATCGTGAGTATTATCATAAAAACCAGCGTGGTGCTGGCTGAGGAGATTGCGATGGAAAAGTTGGAAGCGTTGACTTACTTTGACTCACAGGAAAATTCGCTGCCCTATCGGTTGTTGAAACCAGCCAACTATGATCCAGCGAAGAAGTACCCTTTGGTACTATTTTTACAGGGTTCTGGAGAA
>QNER01000980.1 GCA_003646175.1 Candidatus Parabeggiatoa sp. nov. 1 | reverse complement strand
TGGCTGACTTGTCGGCAATAGTGCGACTTGTAAACTTTGCCCCAGCGATAATTTATAAGGGGGTTCTAATCCGTTCCATCTGGCTATCTCAATGACGGTGTAGCCATAGCGTTGGGCAAGACTGAACAGGGTTTCACCACGTTGCACGACGTGAGAGACGGTGCTGCTCTTGGTGGCTGAGCCCCAAGGTGTTGGATATACCGTTTTTGATACCGAAGGTGTTGAATGTTGAGTCACTTCAGGCGGCATGAGACGCAACACGGTTCCAACTTTTAACGGAGCCTGTGATGAAATACTATTCCAATCAGCTATTTGACGATAATCTTGTCCATAACGTTTGGCAATGCCAAATAATGTTTCACCCTGTTGCACTGTGTGGTAACCCTGTATTGAGTGCGTGGTATTTTGAGCACTCTGAGAAGGCGTTTGGTTAAACGTTTCAAACGGTTGAGCGCTAGGTTGTGGCGAAATATCCACAACCATGCTGTCACTACTGTATTCATCCTCAGTTTGTATTATGAAACTATCGCTACTTGAAACCGGCATCTGTAGGCGTTGACCTGGAGAAAGCGTATAAGGTGAAGAAAGACCATTAAAATCCGCTATCTTTTTGATATCTATCCCATAAATATTCGCTATGTCAGCAAGCGTTTCACCGGGTTGAACCGTGAAATAAATCTCTTTACTCATGTGAGAATAAACACTGTTGTTCTCAACGCGAGAATAAGCACGGTTGCTCTCAACAAAAGAAGAACCACTGTTGCTCTCAACGGGATAAAAATCACGGTTGCTCTCAACGGGATAAGAGTCATTGTCTTTTTCAGCACTACAAAAACAAGGTTCTGTGGCTTGAGGGGCTTCTGTCTGCTGTGAGGAATCAGTGGGTTGAGGAGCATCTGCCTGCCGTAAATTTTTGAGAATACAGCCATGGAGTAACATAACTGTTATGGCTAGGGTTAACCATCGCTTTATCTGTGTCATGATGCAGTACATAGTTTAATACTAATATCAATTGTATGGGTTGTGAGGTAATGGGGTTGTAAGGTAATTGTTTTTTGCGGCTATGGAGTGTTCAAGTCGTGATGCTATCGCTTTTTTTGGCGATAGTCTCACTCAAAACGTGATGCTATCGCTTTTTTTAGCGATAGTCTCACTCAAAAAAAATGCAAAAGTGATACTATCGCAAAAAAAGCGATAGCATCACAACAACTTTTTCAATTTCCATCTCCTCTAATCCCCAATTGTTTAACGGGGTGGAAAAAGTGTCAATTCTAGCGTTGGCCAAACAGTGTAAGGGGGACCAATTCCATTCCACTTCGCTAAATCAGGGCTGGGCACCCCATACTTATTGGCAATACTATCCAATGTTTCTCCCGATTTCACCAGATGGTAAGAGGGACGATTTTCAACGGGTTGCTTGTCATCAATAACGTCAAAGGGTTGCTTGTCATCACTCTCATCAATCATTTCAACCGGTTGGTTGTCATCACTCTCATCAATCGTTTCAACCGGTTGATTGTCATCAATAATTTCATCATCAACAATCTCATTGTCACCAACATCAGGAGATGGGAAGACAGTTGGGCTATCTAGTTCGGGTGGACGTACCCACAATTTTTGTCCAAGTGATAGCTGTTCTGATTGTAAATCATTCCATGCCCTGAGTTCTTCAGCACTGACACTGTAATGTTTGGCAATACTATATAAAGTATCACCGGGCAACACCAGATGGTAGTCCCAGTCTCTATTGGTTGGCGATAGAATGGGTTGGGTTGGTTCTTGAGTGGGTAGTTCGCTCGCCGGCACCGGAAATGGTTCGGGGGGATAAACCACCAAACGTTGCCCATCACTCAAATAATAGGGGTGTTCAAGATTATTCCAAGCGGCCACTTCTTCCAATTTTTGCCCATAACGGGCCGCAATGGAAGGCAACGTTTCACCAAGTTGCACAATGTGGATACCCTCTTCTGTACTGTGGATATCTGAATTTGGCGCGTCTGGGATCGGTGGTGTTGTAATGGGCGTTGATACCGGTGGCGTGGGTGTCTCCACAGGTGTACCAGGGATAGATGTGGCCGGTGGGGTTGTGGTACCTTCATCGCTAGGGCCTTCAACCCGCAGACATCGGCCGGTATCTTCAGAAGTTAGTATATAAGGATACGGAATATAATTCCACTTCGCTAATTCTTCCTTTTTACGATGATAGCGGTTGGCAATGCCTTCTAAGGTTTCGCCCTGTTTTACTGTATAACATTCAGTCTCGATTTGTGGAAAGCCAACTTCTTTCTGAGGTGGCTCTGATTCTTCCACAAAGAGGGCGGGCTGACAGCCACTCAGTAGCAGAATCACTACCAAACTTGGGGCCGGCCATCGTTTTATAGATGTTATAGGCCAATGCATATAGGTTAAACTCCAATAATGTTAATTTAATTTGCGAATTGAGAACTGAGAATTGAGAAATTTAATTGATCAGTAAAGAATATATTCCCCATTCCCTATTTAAAATTTTGCAAGCTTTTTTTATTTTGGCATAAAAAAAACTGGAAGTACAACGGATTGACGGATTTAACGGATTATTTTTGAACCGGTTTTTAACACAGAGTACGCGGAGCACCACAGGGTACCACAGAGCTTTTTTAAACATGGTTATTGATTATAACTTTTTTTGTTGAAACTTGGTTTTCCTTCTAAAATAGGGCATTAATTTGTTCAACGTTTTTGAAAGAGGGGTAGCCTGTAATGAAGGTGCACACGGATATGCTATATTTAACCCAAGTTGCCTTCTATAAAACCATAATTTATTAGACTACTCAGCCCCAACGGGGCGAATTATTATAGCCTGGGGCAACGCCCCAGGCTCAGCCCCAACGGGGCGAATTATTATAGCCTGGGGCAACGCCCCAGGTGCAGGTGTTTATGATTTAAAGCCCTGAAATTGCGCGTTAAAATGGGTTGGTTCCCAGGGCGCTGCCCTGGGCTTTAATAAAGCGCCCTTTCAGGGCTGAGTAGTTACAATATTTCTATCTATTATTTAACAACAAAATTTCGTTTTCTATTCAATAACAAAGTTAATAGGACTAAAAATGGTTGGACAAGATATGATTACCGCACAAATCGCACAGACATTACCAGCGTTATTTCGTGAGCGTGTCAAACGCACACCGCAGCGTGTCGCTTATCGTTATTTTGATAAAGAGCATAAAGTTTGGCAAAGTTTTACTTGGAGCCAGATGGCAGCGCAGGTGGCACGTTGGCAAGCGGCTTTGGCGCAGGAAAATCTCGCGCCCGGTGATAGGGTGGCTATTATGTTGTCAAATTGCCCACAATGGGTCATGTTTGATCAGGCTGCCCTGGGTTTGGGCTTAGTCACTGTGCCTTTATACCCGGATGATCGCCCCGATAATGTGGCCTATATTATAGCCGACGCGGAAGTCAAATTGTTGTTGCTGGAGGGCGAGAAACCGTGGCAACGTTTGTACACGGTGCGTGATAACTTGTCTTCTTTGACACGCATTGTGTCAACGCAAGCATTTGATTATAAAGCGTTTTATGATGTGCGTTTGGTGGCGTTGGATAAGTGGCTACCGGCTGAGGAGAATTGTTCCCTACGTGCCGAAGAATCTCCCCCGGAAAATCTGGCAAGCATTGTTTATACGTCTGGTACGACCGGCCG
>QNER01000979.1 GCA_003646175.1 Candidatus Parabeggiatoa sp. nov. 1 | reverse complement strand
TTATCCGTTTATTTCGGGTATCCGTTGTACTATACTTTTGATGGAATGGAAACTTTTAGAGACTTGTGTATAACGATGATGGGTAACTGTGGAGTGCAAAGTTCGCTTGGAACGAAGGATACCGTCAAGATTCCACTTTCTTTAAATCCGGTTTATCTGGATATAAGGTATTGTTAATATAAGCTTTTCTATCCGCTGCATTCTCTGCAACAGTCTTCAATCCTTTGCTAATCGGCACCAAAGCAAAAATGCTTATCAACAGTATCACCACTAATGCCCATGCCGGCGCGAGTTCGTGTTGGCGCGGTTTGGCAGGTTGCAATTTCGATTGTTGCTGGAACATCAAACGCACAATTCGCAGGAAATAGGCGGTTTTTATCACTGTTGCGATTAAAACCACTGCGATGGCCATTTGATACCAGCCAACATTGTCCGTGGTACCCAACGCGCCCATCACTAATAACAATTTCGCCCAAAAACCGGGTAAGGGCGGTATGCCAATCAGTGATAATGCTAGCCCTAAAAATAATAAGGCACTTGGCATGGAAACTTGCGCGGCATTGACTAAGTTTTTTAGGTGTCCTCCCCATGCCGGCGTTAGCATAAACAAGGCCGGTTTCGCGACCGCATGATGAAGCGCGAGGGCGATGCCGGCAATGATGCCAGCGGGCCCTGGAATGGCAAACGCAATCGCGACTAATCCTAATTGACCAATGGAGGAATAGGCCAGCACTTGCCGTAAATCGGTCGCACGTAGCGCGGCTAATTCCCCGGTAATGACTCCCAAAACGCCTAAGCTGAGCAGTAACAGGTGCGCGTCAGTGTTATCGGCGTAAATCAATACGAGTAATCGCAATACAACCAGTAATGCCAATTTGGATACGATCCCGCCTAACAGCGCGGAAACACGCGCCGGCGCGGTCGCATAGACTTCTGGCACCCAGGTATTGACCGGAAACAGTTCGGCCTTCACGCCAAGCCCTATTAATATTAACGCAAACGCGACTAAACCCTCGGGGCCATTTAACATCTGTGGGGCCAGCTCGGCAAGGTGGGCTAAGTTGAGTGTGCCAGTGACTGCGTAAATCAACGCAATACCTAACAATAGTAGGGCTGAACCCAGCGCACTGAGAACCAGGAAACGTAAACTGGCCGCATAGCCCGCACCACTGCCTCCGCTGGCTGCTAAACCGTAGGATGCAACCGCAACTATTTCATAAAACACATAAATGTTGAAAAGGTCGCCCGATAGGGCTAAGCCGCAACCGCCTGCGACAATCAACAGGCTGAGTGTTTCTTCCCGAACTTGCCCTTGTTTGTTGCCTAGCCATAATATCAGCGTCCCTAGCACAATCACCATGACAAATAGTAAGGCCAGTTTATCGACGTAAAAGATAATACCCAACGGTGCGGCAAAACCGCCCATCGCAATAATCTGCGGCTCTGCCGCTTTGGTGATGTCACGCCAGATCTCTAACGCAACGCCAAAGTTAATCAGCAGGATGAAAGGCCCTGTCCAATAGCCAGCTAGCGTGTGCCGACGATAGATGATAGGGAGCAAAAATGCGCCCAGTAAAGGTAAAGCGACTAACCAAATCCCATTCATGCTGTTTTTCCCTCAATCCTGGTGGTAGGTACGGGTACCGGTAGGGACACCGGAATACCATCAACAATCTCCGTACCGCTTTCTTGGGCAATTTTCTCGGCTAATTCTTTGGTATCCAATGTGCCATACGCTTTGTAAGTCTTGACGACCAAAGCCAGTGCCAAAGCTTGGACACCGACACCAATCACAATGGCCGTCAATACCAATGCCTGTGGAATCGGATCCACCATAGCGGCCGTGGGCATTTGGCCTTCTACTAATATAGGGGCAACTGCGTTAGCGCGATAGCCGATGGTTATCAAGAATAAATTCACGCCGGCTTCTAATAGCATCAGTCCGAGTATTATCCGAATCATATGCCGATATAGCACCATGGCGATAATACCTAACAATATTAAGCCTATTGCCCCACAATAAGACAGGATATAGACCAGTCCCACCTCTTCTATTGTCATCATCGTTTCCATTATTCACTCGCTTCTGTTTCATGTAGACGTGCCAATAACCCCGCTAACTCTGCGCCGACTTTCAGTCCGACGGCCAGATAAAGCAGAGGCAAGCTGCCGGCCGAAAAAAACTGGCCGGCTTCACCCGGCCCAAACAACGGTGTCAAAAAATCACCGTCACCGGAAAGGGCAATCAGGCCAATGATAATAAAAGCGGCTCCGGCTAAACCTTCAATCAAGCTGCTCACTTTATGGTCAAATGGACTGGCGGGTGAGGCCAAAATGGGCACAAAAAAGGCCGCTGCCAAAATCGCGCCGCCTTGAAATCCACCGCCAGGGGTCAGATGCCCATGCAAAATGATATAAATCCCCAAAATAATCAAGAATGGAAATAACAGATCGGCGGCACTACGCAAGATAAACCCGGCATCGGGATCATGCTGTGCATCACTAGGACGTTGTCCTAAAACCAAACCGGCTGCGGTTGCAGCAACAAATAAAACGGTTAACTCGCCCAGTGTATCCAAGCCGCGATAGGCCAATAACACGGAAGAGACGATATTCGCGGTACCGACTTCTGACGATGCCCGATCAAGAATGATCGGCCCCACGCTGGAGAAAATCTCGCCAGAAGGCAATATTTTCAGGATTGCGCCTAGCAATAAGCCAAGCCCAACTAAAAAAAGTAGACTACTTAGTTCACGTAGATTCATTGTGTGTCCTTTTACAGTTAAACCCATTTTACGGATGCTATCCCTTCTTAGGGATAGTATCCGTTTTAACAGAAAATATTTTGTACACAAAAACTTTAGTATCGAAACCTTTGCCAAAACCGAGAGAGGTTTGCCAAACCTATCTCGGTTTAACAGATGTGGGTATATTAATTTATTGTGATGTCCCTGATCAAAAGCCTAAGGTAACTCCAAAAAATTAACATACCAGAAACCATTTTACGGATGCTATCCCTTCTTAGGGATAGTATCCGTTTTAACAGAGAAATTTTTGGTACACAAAAACTTTAGCCTCGAAACCTTTGCCAAAACCGAGAGAGAGAGGTTTGGCAAACCTCTCTCGATTTAACAGATGTGGGTATATTATTTATTGTGATGTCCCTTATCAAAAGCCTAAGGTAACTCCAAAAAATTAACATACCAGAAAACATACCCAAATCACTTTTCTCACCCCCGAAGCCCTAGTGCAGGATAGCGAAAATTCCCATACCACCCAGCCAACAGCCAACTAAAGCAGTTGTCTAAAAGCTCAAGTGCCCTAAAGGGCACTACAAGAAGGTTAGTCGGCTTTAGCCGACTTGAGCTTTTAGACAACGGCTTTAGCCGTTGGCGTTGGGGTGGTATCGATACTGAAGCGAAACTGTACTATAGCCCATAGCAAATGAATTGATACTAAATTTACAACTTAAGTCACTGAAAATAATAAATTTAATTTGTAAAAACGGTACTTTTTCATCTACTACGAGCTATAGGTGCAACCTGGGGAACCCCCCCCCCGCTGGTATATTATTATTTGGGAGTTACCTAATCTTTATCTTGATGAGTTTCAATTTTCCAAAGGCCCACCCGACGCAAGGTTAAAGCCAAAATAACGCTACTCACGCCGGCACCT
>QNER01000978.1 GCA_003646175.1 Candidatus Parabeggiatoa sp. nov. 1 | reverse complement strand
TATCCGTTGTACTAGATTAATCACAATCCGTCAAATCCGTCAATCCGCTGTACTATATATAAGTACAGCGCATTGAAGGATTTGACGGATTTTTTTGTACAAGGTTCGCCTTGTACTCCTGATGAACTTTGTACGAAGGCGGCGGTATCATTCGTTTTAGGCGAACCTTGTACGAAAGGTGGTATCAGGCTAGAAAAATGGTGGGCAAGCTCGTTTCATCAATTCGCTGTACTCGTCTCATCAATTCGCTATACTAGTGCATGAAAGCGGAAGTTTCCAGACCACCCCAACGCCAACGGCTAAAGCCGTTGTCTAAAAGCTCAAGTACGTGTCAGGGAACTGCAAGAAGGTTAGTAGGCTTTAGCCTACTTTAGCTTTTAGACAACTGCTTTAGCTGTTGGCGGGGGGGGGTATGGAGATTTCCGCTTTCGTGTACTAGTTTCATGTTTAATTTAATCCGTAAAATCCGTCAATCCGTTGTACTAGATTCGCTGTACTCGTTTCATCAATCCGTTGATTCCTTCAATCCGCTGTACTATATATAAGTACAGCTCCTTTACGGATTTGACGGATTTTTTTCGTACAAGGTTCGCCTTGTACTCCTGATACCGCGGCCTTCGTACAAGATAATCGACAATTTCAACACCATAAGCATTTGATTAGGCGTACTTCGCTCCCCTTGTACGAAAGTCGGTATCAGGAGTACAAGGCGAACCTTGTACGAAAGGTTTAACAAAGGCGCGTGGGAACCAACGTGACGGACGGGATTGCAAATCCCGTCCAGCTAAAAGAAAAGCGCTCCTTTGCACCGACAAAATTTTCTTATCTCATACCACTATGCCAAAGAAAATTAGAGAACTCATACAGGCACTTGAAGCGGCCGGCTTTGTCAATCGTGGCGGAAAAGGAAGTCATCGTAATTTTAAACATCCCCAAAAAATCCATATATTGATGAGCGGAAAATCGGGGAATGATGCAAAGCCCTATCAAGAACGTCAAGTATCGGTAGCGATTAAAAAGGTGAAAAAATGAAAGCAAGTGATCGTTATTTAAAAATCGTTCAGTGGTCAGAAGAAGACGGTTGTTACATTGGGACTTGCCCGGGGTTAATGCTAGGCGGTGTGCATGGCGACAATGAAATGGAAGTCTATGCAGAATTGTGCGAAGCTGCCGAAGAATGCATACAAATATACCAAGAAGATGGCGAAACCCTACCTGAACCCACTGCAAAGGGCTATGCTGGTCAATTTAACCTCAATGTCGGTGAGGAATTGCATAAGGTACTTTCTGTTGCAGCCCTACAAGCAGGAGAAAGTTTAAATAACTTTTGTGCAAACATCCTCAAACAACATATTTCTGTTCACAACGCATTGTAATTAGGTTCGTTTATCGTTTCAAAGCTCAGGAAGTACAGCTTCTTTCCTGATTTTACGGATTTTTACTATCCGTTTATTTCGGAAAGAAGCTGTACTATATTAATCACAATCCGTTTTATCCGGAAAGAAGCTGTACTATAGATGTTCAGAATTTTCAGAATGAATCGTTTGATGATTTGATGTTTTAATCCCTTTTTTTGTCTGAATCAGGATTTTCAGGATTTTAGAATTTTCAGGATAAATATTTGATGATTTTAAGTTTTGCAGCCTTTTTTTGTCTGAATCAGGATTGAAAGGCATTTAACTCGACTCACAAGTTTTTTCTAAAACCAAACGACAAGGATTGTATATAAAAAAGGATTTAAAAAAGCGATACTTATAAGGATGCCTAAGAGGGTGGGCAAGAAAAGGACCTTGCCCACCCTACATTAGCGTTATCTACATCAAATGGAGGCCACACTTGAGGTAAAATATGTCAACAACCTCTTCGCATGAACCCTTCGATGAAACAGCGAAGGCCTATTATTTTGAATTGTTTAAAAATTGGGGACTCAAAGTGGAAACGGAACGAGAAGTCTTTTCTCGTGCGCGTAGCATTGATTTGGTAGTGGCTTGTACTGAAACTGATATTGCTCGGCTACAGAACACCGCATTTGCCCATTTTAAACAGCTCAATGCGGTTGAGCTCAAAGGAAACCATGATCCATTAACGCGCGGGAATTATAGTCGGATCCTAATGCGGGCGTGGGCACTAGAGACGCAAGAATGGGACCGAAAAACTGAGGAAAGAAAAGCGCGTCGGCAACAATCCAAGTTGGCGCCGGTTCCCGAACAGGATGACGACGAGCCAGAATTACCCGATCACAAAACCACTCTCACCATCTTATGTGTGACACGGCCTGATAAAATATTGGATACACTCAAAGAACAATACGGTTTTGTTCAACAGACTAATGGTGTTTATCGCAGCAAAGATACTTTAGACAGATGGATTATCCATCCCAGTGAACTGGACTTGGTTGAAAAAAACTATCCGTTGTTATCACTGGCACGGGGTAAAAAGTTAGAACAATTTATTTCCTTGTGTCTACGCGACGGGCTCAATGATTATCTACAATTGATAATTGACATTGGACTGACCACCGATCCTGATGTGATCTGGCCAAAACTTTTGGAGGCGGCTCAAATGAAACCCAAAATACGTGAAGAAACCTGGCAGGTGATTGATCAATTTTTCCGCGAAATGCCGGAGGCGTTCCGGAAAGTGCCCACGTTCCGAGATGCGTTGATAGAGAGCCAGCGGCAAGGCGAACAACGGGGCGAACAACGGGGCGAACAACGGGGCGAACAACGGGGCGAACAACGCACACTGATTCGTCAATTACATCGCAAATTCCCGCAGGTGCCTGCCAGTTTGGTGCAGCACATTGAGACAACGAATGATATTGAACAGTTGGATAACTGGTCAGATCAGATTCTGTTTGCTAAGGAATTAGCCGATATCGATTTTAAGGTCTCTCCAACATAGTCAGATAGTGTCTCTGTGTGATTGGGCACTGGGGTCATTAGATGGGAATGCTTCACACAAGGGCTTGCGCGTGGGATTGCCCCTACGAATCATAGCAAAACGTAGGGGCAATCCTTTATGGTTGCCCTTACGTCATTTATCAATTTGAATCAATCCCATTCAACGGCCCCAGTGCCGAATTTTCAGAATAAATACTTGATTATTTTAGGTTTTAATCCCTGTTTTTGTCTGAATAAGGATTGAAAGGCATTTAACTCGACTCACAAGTTTTTTCTAAAACCAAACGACAAGTGATTGTATATAATAAAAGGATTTAAAAAAGCGATACTTATAAGGATGCCTAAGATGGTGGGATCGATACGGACTTTGCCCACCCTACATTAGCAGGGGTGTGCGTGTTGTGGCGGTTGCGTGGACTTTTTGAACTATTATCCTATTGATTCTATTGCACTTTACGCTATTAACTCTTTACTTTTACCCTTTTAAAAGCGTTATTCTCTAGTACAACGGATACGCGAAATAAACGGATAAAAATATATCGGGGGCATCGTGATATATTAAGATAATGTGTGAGCCCTATCCGTTTATTTCGTGTATCCGTTGTACTAGTACAGCAAACACTAAGTTCGTATAACATTAGAGTTGTCCGGAAATAAGCCTTACGCTGCTTTGCCCCTTTCTGGGGCTGACATACTAGCCTAGGGCAACGCCCTAGGATATCATTCAATGACGTGCCTAGCCCTGAAAGGGCGAGACATATGTTTCGCCCTTTC
>QNER01000977.1 GCA_003646175.1 Candidatus Parabeggiatoa sp. nov. 1 | reverse complement strand
TGGAATTTCATCCGATTCGATATTTTTCAAGAGGTCTTTCAAATTATCAATCAATTCTTCTTTTGATAATCCTTGAGTCTGGTAATTAGGATAATCATTTAAATATCCTATATAAAATTTTTCATCTTTCCAATAGGTATACTTGATGGTCTTTATTATTTTCCTTTGGAAAGGGGCAACCACGAGGGATTGCCCCTACATTAAAACCCAGCCCGTGTGTATTGGTTGATCATTGAGTGAGTACAACTTATTTCCTGTTAAACCCCAATTCGTTGTGCCCATTTGTTATAAATGCGAATTAAGGGTTAAATTGAATCTTATAAATTCAACTGAAGTGGAAAACGCGCTTTGACTTGCGTGCGTTATATTTTTTCTATAACTTCTCAATCAGAAGTTTGCTTAGGGACGACGCTGGAAATGCTTTTTAACACGGAGCTCACAGAGTCTCACAGAGTCTCACAGAGTTTTAGAGGCGTGTTTTATTTATTGCCTCGTCTACTGGGGAGTCGTACAACAAATTTATGAAATTCTCTAAATGATTGATAAATATAAAGTTATTAAACTACGAGAGTTTGGAAAAAACTTATGATTCAGACAACAACTTTAGCCTGAAAAGTTATCGCATAAAACAACGAAAAAAGGCCCTTGAGTCTTGATGATTCAAAGGCCTTTTTTAGGTTGGCAAGAAGATTAATGGTAGGTTTACGCTTGTCGCAAGTAGAAGCTTTGACTCTGAACGTACTCAAAAAAAGCGCAATTTATGACGGTGTGCTGTATAGGAGCCTCTTACAAAACGCTTAGGCATAAACGATAAATCAATAACTTACTGATTTATTGAATATCAGAGTTTGGCACAGGTTCATTTGTATGAGGGATTTGCAAAACTCTGAGGCATTAATCTAAAAATAAATCACTTACATAAGTTATTGTTTTATCGTTTCTGATCAATAGTTTTGCAAGAGGCTCTTTCATCAATAAAATCTCCCAAAGTTGGAATCACCTGCATTCATAATGAATTCGGTATTCGGTCTTAGGCATTCTTGTTTTTTTGTGAGCATTATTATATTCAATTATACCTACTTTTTCTTCAGCTTCTTTTATAATTATGCCATTCCTACGGCACTTTTGTTTTATCAGGTATAATGCATGCTTCCGGTCCAATTCACGCCGGGGTAAGGCAATAACGCCTTTATTGCCTTCTATAAGGATAAATCGTGCATGACCCTTTGGAGGCGGCGACCGCCTAGAATGGGAAGAACTTGCGCTGCCTACAATAAGACAGAAGCCAGTTAAATAAACCAAAACCAACCTAATTTTGTTCATACTTATCCTTAATGTTTATTATATTTGTCCGAAAATAAGGATTTTGTACTACATTTAAGTCATTGTTTTTATTAAACGAAATTTTATTGACGGACAAGTATTTAATCTGTTGATATAATGAGGGACTTGCAAAACTCCGACGCGCAACTATAAATCAACAACTTACATGGCATTAGTTCATGGTAAGTTATTGTTTTATCGTTTTTGCACAATAGTTTTACAAGATGCTCATAATGATATTTATTAATTTTGATTATCAGCCTGAATATCAAAATTTTTCTGTTCTGAATTGAGAAGCCGTAATACAAAATAGGCAGATATTGAACCTATTGTTATTGATAGCAAATCAAGAATATCGAATGTTCCGTTTCCTACATAAATGTCAATTATTGAATCAGAAGTTGAAGTATTATAAGATAACAATTGAATTATTTCAAAAAAACAGTCGATGAAAAACCAAGAGGTACAGACTATTAAATATTTTGTTTTTTCATATTCAATAAAACCTGCTGTTATTAAAGAAAACGAAAAGACATGACCAAAACTCGGTATTATATCACTAAACTCACCAAAAATATTTGGAAGAAATTTATGAAAACTGATATTCAGTTCTTTTAAGATATAGGTATGATTTATCGGACGATCTATCAGATAAACTAAAGATGTGATTAACAATGCACCTATGCCTATGAATATTATTTTATTGTTTATAGTCATCATGTTAGAGAATATGAGCTATACTTTGCACTGTCACAATTTGATATTTTTACCCCCCCCCCATCTCCCGGAGGTTGGAAGTCAAACCAAGGTGAAGTCCCATCAGAATCTTGGATTTAGGGGTGTGTTTTGGTACTCAAAGCGCAATTTATGATGGTGTGCAGTATAAAAGTGACCCAAAAATTAATCCGTTTAGTCCTGAAGCCGCTGTACTCATCTCCACTATGGCTGTGGGAACCCATTCTCGACGCGCCAGCATCGCGGCTCACAATACAGGACGCTGGCGCGTCCTGACTGGATTTCCACTCCGAGAGTTGGAACCAGAAAAAGCTACCTCCAATTTTATTAAATACCTTAAATACCTTAAAAAACGCGATGTCGGACGGGATTGCAAATCCCATCAGGCACTGGCAAAACGTTACGGAAAGCTTTAGCTTTGGAAATGGCGTTGGAGTCCAAAGCTTTAGCGCTGGGCTGCCAAACTGGGGTGTTAAATCTGTGCCAATATCTGCTAGTCTTTTTTCTCCTAGTTTTATGTCATACCTCAAGCACCCTTATGTTACTTTAAAAAAGTACAAAATGTAAAGTTCTTTTTAGATAATGCCCAGCCTATATCAATAGTTATCAAGATTTCTTTTGACTCTACCCACACTGTATTGATATGTCAATAGTTATCAATAGTTTTGTGTACTATATATAATTAGCAGTTAATAATAATTCCTATTTACGACAGTCTAACAAAATTTTTAAACCTAAAAACTTAACTAACGGGCCCTCTTGAAATGAACCACCTCGGTCATTTTGAAAGTGCGTATTAAATCATATTCGGCAAAGAAATACAAATAGGCTTTTTTATGAAAATTGGGGCCGTTTTTATAACTGACTTATTTTTAGTCTAAAAGTTTTTTCGTGGTTAACCTGAAATATTTTATTAACGCATTAATCAGTTTTATTATGGCTTTATAGTTGAGATCGTCGATTCTGGTGAATCGTTGTTAAGTGACTGATAAATAATGATTTTTTAAAAGCGCCAAGTTTGTGACACCCCGTCCCCTAACACTCCAAAGCCTTGGGTATAAATTAGGAAAAAGCTATATATCATCATAGTTTTAGCCACTTTTACCCAATTCCCTAACCTAGAGTAGTAGGCCCTAACTGATACTTTCATAGCCAAAACAACGAACAGCGCCAGACTAGTTGGTACGCATAAATTTTCTAGTATCGTTATGTATTTCACCATTTTGCTATTTGCAAAATACACGCAAGGATAGTACATAAGCGCTATCCTTTAAGGAGGTTTTTTTGATTATTGATCCAAACATCGGACTTTTAAAATTTTTATATTTAACAATCAGTTACCTATAATTTAAGCCTTCTCAACCGATTGGACGCTCGCGGCCATTTTTAGATAACTTGTTGATTTATCGAGTAATTATATTTTTCCAATTGGTTCACTTTCACGGGATTTTAGGCCAGATTTTCTATTTGACGGGCCAGAAAATGGGGATGTTTTTTGATAATTGAGCCAAATCTCGGACTTTTAAAAATTTTATATTTATCAATCAGTTATCTATATTTAAGCCTTTTCAACCAATTGGACGCTCGCGGCCCTTTTCAGATAACGTGTTGATTTATTTAGTTA
>QNER01000976.1 GCA_003646175.1 Candidatus Parabeggiatoa sp. nov. 1 | reverse complement strand
TCGCCTCTTTGTGTTACCAGAAAAATGACAAACCATTGAAAAATAATGAATTATTTTTTTATTGCCAATTATTTTCAGTGCCGCAATATGCTAAAAAGCCAATCCAAAAACGTCTGTATTTGCTATTTGAGAATCAGTAATGCACCGGTTGTATTCAAGGCCCAAACAAGGCACCATAAATAATATTGCCTACCTTCAACAAGCACGTTGCTTGCCCAAACCAAATGTGAGGGCCACCAAAAATGGGTTTTGGTTAGGTTGCCTCCTATCAGTGAAAAAGTGGAACACAGTTTACACCGTTTACACACACAACTCAATATATAACATTTTGGCCTTTGTCGTGTTTTCCCCTATCAGTGAAAAGGTGGCACACATAGTTTACCTATTAGGCTTAAAAAACCATACCCGATTTTTTTTGTGACCTTAAACTCCCCTGAAATGGGTTTTGGTTAGGTTTCCTTCTATAACTGAAAAAGTGGAACACAGTTTACACCGTTTACACACGCAACTCAATATATAAAATTTTGGCCTTTGTCGCGTTTTCCCCTATCAGTGAAAAGGTGGCACACATAGTTTACCTATTAGGCTTAAAAAACCATACCCGATTTTTTTTGTGACCTCAAACTCCCCCCGAAATGGGCTTTGGTTAGGTTTCCTCCTATAACTGAAAAAGTGGAACACAGTTTACACCGTTCACACACGCAACTCAATATATAACATTTTGGCCTTTGTCGTGTTTTCCCCTATCAATGAAAAAGTGGTACACATAGTTTACCTATTAGGCTTAAAAAACCATACCCTATTTTTTTTGTGACCTTAAACTCCCCTGAAATGGGTTTTGGTTAGGTTTCCTTCTATAACTGAAAAAGTGGCACAGCGTTGGTTATTTGCTATTCGCAAATTAAAATGCAGCGGTTGTATTCAAGGCCCAAAAAGGCACCCTAAATAATAATTGCCTACCTTCAACAAGCACGTTGCTTGCCCAAACCAAATATGAGGGCCGCTAAAAATGGGTTTAAATGGGCTTTGGTTAGGTTTCCTCCTATCAGTGAAAAAGTAGTACACATTCTCCGCCCATCACACTGAAAAGCCAATACACTAGGATTGCCCCTACATTTTACTACGGTTCGTAGGGGCAATCCTTTATGGTTGCCCTCATGAAAAAGCTTAAGTTAATGGCATTGAGGTTGCACCTGGGGCTATTCACATTTTCAGGCAAAAGTTTTTCTAGCAAACTTTAGCCTGAAAAAACCTTTCATAGCTGTGTGTTTTAATCTGCGATTTTTAGAATTAATTTTGTACTTCATTCAATCGGGAAACGCTATAACATCAGTAATTAATTTCACAAGTCAAAATTAACGGATACTATCCCATCAAGGTATAGCAGCAGTGAAGTTACATTATTTTTCTGAAAAACTCTACTTGTGAAATAAGTAGTACACCTTTTCCGCCCATCACACCAAAAAGTCAATACCCGATATAAATATAAATATAATTTTGTAACTACTCAGCCCCAACGGGGCGTATTATTATAGCCTGGGGCAACGCCCCAGGTACCGTTATTCAATTCCCAGGGCGTTGCCCTGGGCTTTAATAAAGCGCCCCGTTGGGGCTGAGTAGTTACATAATTTTAAAGGTTTTAAAGCACCAAAGGTGCGAAATTAATATAGCCAGGGGCAACGCCCCTGGAACTCAAATTGTATTTTACACAATCGGAAATGCTATAGTGCCTTCATTGTTTGGCACGTTGTTTAATGAAATTCAGATATTCTTTGATTTCTGAAATCAAAGGGTGAGTTGGAAATTGACGTAACAGAGAAGTCAAAATTTTTGTGGCTTGTGCCTCTTGATGTTTCCGCTCAAATAAAATTTTGGCTGCCAAAAAATACGCTTTGGGAATAGTCGGATTTTTTTTCGTCTGCTGTTTGCCAAAAGCATTAGGAAAATCATTAAGATCGTTGGGATAACGTTGGGCAAATTTATTCACCATCCGTAATGCCAGATCGTATTTTCTCTTGCGGTTGGCAGCCTCCGCCAGTTCGTAAGTATCATTACCCTGAGAAAGAGAAAAGTCGGGGTTAAACTTAACACAATCTGCATAGACTTCTACAGCTTTGCCGATGGTTTTGTCTGGTTGCGTTGAATAAATCAACGCTTTAATGTACGGTTCGCTATGTTCTCCCAGTGCTTTCTTGTCTTTCGATAACAAGAGCAGCTCATGATAACGCTGATGATAGTCAAGAACCTCTAAGTGGGATTCCTCCAACGTCCATTTCAAGCGTTTCTTCGCATCGTCTATCATACCTTCCGCAATAAGGATATTGATTTCACTTAAAAATGGAACCATTTTATCATTGCCCGTTTCTTCAGACTCCTCAAATTCATACACCCCATCAAAACCGAGTTCCTCATGATATTGGTAGACGATATAACCCATCATATTGAACATGATCAGCGTGAAATAACCAGACACAAAAGTGCCCATTATGATAAATAGTCCCATAGGCAGAATGGGAGCCAGTAACCCCTTAGCAACACCGGCACCCGCAAACAGCAGCAATAAAAAGCCATAGAGAATAAAATAAGGCCCACCAACACGGGATATAATACCCATCAGCGTCAAGGGATTCATGGCTTTGAGTATGTTTTTATCTAGTGCCATGACTATCACAGAAGCCGGCACGCTGAGTAAAATAAATAACAAAGCGATAATTCCCACCACAGTCCCCACGGCAAAAGCCCATCCGGCGATGAAGAACATCAGCACAAATACGAAAACTTGTTGAAGGGGTAAGTTATTTCCCTTACCGAGAGCACTTGCGGAGATCGTTGGTGGCGATAATTTGCCTTCTGCTGTGTGTTCCAAAATCACGTAACCATACTTCAGTGTGATAAAAGTAATCAGGATAAAAAGCTTACTACTTACCATTGCTCCAAGACTAAGCACTGCTAGCACCGTCAAAAATATCATTATTTCTATGGAGGTGGTAGGGTAACTAAAAAAACGAGGCAGCCGTTCCCAAAACGGTGTAATGGTATTGCTTATTCCTATTGATTCCATATCTTCCTTACAAATGGGGCAAGGATTTTTGTCAATATTTAGCTTGACGCATTGAGTACAAAAACGAATACCACAGGAAGGACAGTATAAACGGGCTGGTGTTTGTAGATGATATTTGCAATAAGACTTATCCATTGATATTGTTCTTGGTTTGAGAAGTGTTGGGTAATGGGTAATGGGTGGAGCGTGTCTGTTGGGTTGATTTTGCCCAGTTCTAGGTAGGGTGAAAAAGGACTATAGATGTTCATATAATAAATTTCACAAGTCAAAATTAAATTTCACAAGTCAAAATTAACGGATACTATCCCTAAGAAGGGATAGCATCCGGAAAGTGAAATTATTTTTCTGAAAAACTATATTTTTGGGGTGTGTCCCACTTACCCAACCTATTTTTTACCCGTCATGAGCGTTGGAGTCAACTCAAGTTTAGAATCTGGGCGATGATGAAGCAATCGCTTGAATTTGTTGGCCAAAATTTGCAGCCCCATTTTTTGAGGAACTGCAAATTCAATCAAAAATGGTCATTTATCATTAAAAATAATTCGTTTATAAAATAAGGCTCAAAGGATAAGTGGGACACACTCTATTTTTGTTCCACCGCTCCCAATCCGATTTTTCCCC
>QNER01000975.1 GCA_003646175.1 Candidatus Parabeggiatoa sp. nov. 1 | reverse complement strand
CTGGAAGTATTTCGTGATGCTATCGCTTTTTTGGCGATAGTATCACTCAAACAATCGCACTGGAAGTATTTGGTGATGCTATCGCTTTTTTGGCGATAGTATCACTCAAACAATCGCCGAAGTTAACGGATACTATCCCTAAGAAGGGATAGCATCCGTGAAGTGAAGTTATCACGGCTTGAACACTATGGTTTGAGTGATACTATCGCCACAAAAAGCGATAGCATCACAGCTTGAACACTTTTTTGTCTTGTACATAGATTTCTTATACACTCAATGATTTTGTGTTTAGTACAGCGGATTGACTTCATTCCCGGATGATGTCAACGGAGTTATAGTATGTAAGAATAATATTTGGGCTGGAGTCCAAGATTTATCTTGGGCTTACCAAAGTTGGCTGGGGCGCATTCCCATTTTCACTGCATTGGAAATCAAGGGTTTCGGGTGTTTGCGGTGTAAATGGGGGGGGAATTCAATTTGATGTCACGTTTTTTTTGTAGGGTGGGCAAGGCCTTTTCTTGCCCACCATCTTAGCAGGTGGGCAACAAAAAGACGTTGCCCACCCTACATGAATTGCAAATTCTGATTCAGACAACAATTAATTAAGTACTCAACTTTTTGTACTTAATCCGATGCGGATTATCGGCATCCGTTCCCAAATGACGATGACGATCCGCCTCATAATCCGCATAATTCCCTTCAAACCACACCACTTGACTATTGCCTTCAAACGCCAAAATATGGGTAGCGATACGATCTAAAAACCAACGATCATGTGAAATGACGACGGCACAGCCCGGAAAAGCCAGTAGGGCTTCTTCAAGGGCGCGGAGCGTCTCTATATCCAAGTCGTTAGTTGGTTCGTCCAGTAATAATAAATTACTGCCGCTTTTCAACAACTTAGCTAAATGGAGGCGGTTCCGTTCGCCGCCCGATAAGTCCTTGACAAACTTTTGTTGATCAGGCCCTTTAAAGTTGAAGCGCCCGACATAAGCCCGCGACGGAATCTCATATTTACCAACAACGATATTATCCATGCCATCAGAGATGAATTCCCACACCGTTTTGTCGCCCTCCAGCGCGTCACGCGATTGATCCACGTAAGCAGGCTCAACAGTTGGGCCAACTCGCAACTCGCCAGCATCAGGTTTTTCTTGCCCAACTATCATCCGAAACAGGGTGGTTTTACCAGCTCCATTAGGCCCAATCACGCCCACAATCCCACCTTTGGGCAGATTAAAGTTAAGATTTTCTACCAATAAATGGTCACCAAAGCCTTTGCAGACATTCACCGCTTCCACGACTAAATCGCCTAAACGAGGCCCAGGGGGGATGTAAATTTCTTGGGTGGCATTGCGTTTTTCCACATCTTGGTTAGTCAATTCTTCAAAACGGGCGAGACGCGCCTTACTCTTCGCATGACGGCCTTTGGGATTACTCCGCACCCATTCCAATTCCGCTTTCATGGCTCGCATTCGCGCCGATTCTTGTCTTTCTTCCAGTTCCAAGCGTTTCTCCTTTTGTTCCAGCCAAGAAGAATAATTGCCTTCCCAAGGAATTCCCTGTCCCCGATCTAATTCTAAAATCCAGCCAGCGGCATTATCCAAGAAATAACGATCATGGGTGATGGCGACGACGGTGCCAGTATATTGTTGTAAAAAGAGTTCCAACCACGCCACCGATTCGGCATCCAAATGGTTAGTCGGCTCATCCAATAACAACATATCGGGCGCAGATAACAGTAATCGACATAAAGCCACGCGCCGTTTTTCGCCGCCCGACAATTTGGTAACCTCCGCACCCCAGTCGGGCAAACGCAACGCATCTGCGGCAACTTCCAACTTTCTGTCTAATTCCCAAGCCCCGGCCGCTTCAATCGCATCTTGCAAATTGCCTTGCTCTTCCAATAACGCATTCATCTCGTCATCACTCATTGGCTCGGCAAATTTCATGCTGATTTCATTAAAGCGATCCAATAACGCTTTGGTTTCAGCAATGCCTTCTTCAACATTGCCGCGCACATCTTTGTTGGGATCCAATTGCGGCTCTTGGGGGAGATAACCAACGTGAATGCCGGGCTGTGGACGCGCTTCGCCACTATATTCTTTGTCCAGCCCCGCCATAATGCGTAACAAACAAGATTTTCCCGCGCCGTTTAAACCCAGTACGCCAATTTTGGCACCGTGAAAAAAGGACAGTGAAATATCTTTAAGAATTTCCCGCTTTGGTGGCACCACTTTGCCAACGCGGTTCATGGTATAAATAAATTGAGCCATATTATGCTATCGACTGTTGAGTTAGAGATGTTCAGATAATTAATTTCACAAGTCGAAGTTAACGGATACTATCCCTAAGAAGGGATAGCATCCGGAAGGTGAAGTTATTTTTCTGAAAATCTATAGATGAAAATATTTGGTTTTATTGTCATGGTCAAAAGGAATGTTGCAAAAATAACTCGATGTAAAAGTTGTTTTCAGTCTCCATTATAACGACAAGGATTGCTTATAATAAAGGATAATTAAACTTTGTGCCCCTGGTTGGATTGTCTCTGGGGTGGTGAAAATTGTGAATTGTGTTCGCGCCTCATGTTTTTGCGCGCAAAAACTTAAACCGTTAACTACAAGGATTATATATAAGAAAGGATTTTATCGTGAGTTGTCCGGTTTAAATCCACATCTCTTATAGTTTCTCAGAAAAATAATGTAACGAAACGGATGCTATCCGCTCGATAGGATAGTATCCGTCAACTTTAATGTAACGAAACGGATGCTATCCGATCGTAAGGTATGTATCCGTCAACTTTGACTTGTGAAATTATTTTTCTGAAAATCTATAGGTTGTTGAATTTGCGCAAACATTTTATATCGATACGGATTTTATCGTGAGTTGTCCGGTTTAAATCCACATCTCTTAGGTTGTTGAACTTGGTTGTTGAGCCTGCCGAAACATGCCCAAACAGACACTTGTCGTTGTAGGTTTTTTAAATCCTTTTTTATATGCAATCCTTGTCGTTTGGTATTTAACTCACTACGCTACGGATTGCCCCTACAATACAGTTTGTTCTTGTAGGGGCAATCCTTTATGGTTGCCCCAATTGACTCTCGATCGAGCGTTGTGCGTCATAAGAGTTTTTAAATGAAATGCAAAGGCCGTTGTTTGGCTATTCGCGATTTAAGAATTTGCCTGGCCGTTAAATGAAATGCAAAGGCCGTTGTTGGCTATTCGCGATTTAAGAATTTGCCTGGCCGTTAAATGAAATTTTGGGAGTTGCCTAACGGTTTGTGAGGTAAAAAAACTCATTTTACACTCAACAAACACTATGAAATAATGCGTTGCACACTGACTTTCACATATTATGTTATTCCAGATTCGCAATTCCAGATTATTGTATAAGTTCGGCCTTTCTTTGATAAATGAGTACAGCTTCTTTACGGATTGTACGGATTGATTTGGGGAAGGACTGGGTTCATTCGTTGATTTGGGTCATTCGCTGTACTATCTAACAATAACTACAAGGATTGTTTATAAGAAAGGATAACTACAAGGATTGTTTATAAGAAAGGATTAAAAGCCAACACCGTTTGGTTCCAATCCGTCTCGATTATACAATCCCTGTCGTTAAAGGTTTTGACTTTAATCCGCATCGATTAAACAATCCTTGTAGTTGTATTGAGGATTTATTTGGGAGG
>QNER01000974.1 GCA_003646175.1 Candidatus Parabeggiatoa sp. nov. 1 | reverse complement strand
GGTGGGTAAGCTGTCGACAATGAACTCAATATAAACCCAGATTTCACCGACAGCTTGGGTGTGATTTGGAATAAAAATAGGGTGAAAAATAAACCAATAAATGTGTTTATATTTAACACCCCACTCCAACCCCCCTGTCACTTCGCATCCGACGGTTTTTTTTGCATCACCGGAATGCAGTAGCTGACAATCGCTTTCCCTTCGATAATCTCTTCTTCCGCTAATCCTTGCGGTTTTGTGCGGTGATCAAACACGATATAGTAGCCCTCTCTGGCTTTTTCTAGTTTGAGATATTCCGCCAGTTGACGTTTGCCCGCTTGATAGAGGCTGTTGCCTTCCCAGATTTTGGTTTCAACGATGTACTTTTCACCCTTATGACGGATGAGCAAATCCATTCGTCCCCGCCCACTATTCACCTCCATGTACATAAATCCACGCAGTTGATGCACAAATTGTTCAAGATAGCCAAACAGCAAATATTGTCCAACGAATTCTTGAGGTGTTTCTGGCACTTGCAGAATCCGATAGCCGGCACGAGCGATGAAGTCCCGAAAGTTGGCAAGTAGCCGGTGCATATTGATTTTCCCCTGTTGATTCAAGTAATCGACAAAACCTGCATCGGTGTCTTCCGGGAGATATTGCCGCTCTAACCCATTGAGTAACGGTTGGAAAGTCTGCATAATGCAGTATTGATAAATGGGATTGGCAATCTCGCAAAATCGGTCATCGCCCGCTTTCAAAACGCCATAAGTCACTAATTCACTAATAAAATCGTTGCGGATATTGAATAGAACCCCAGCTTGATATGAACAAATCTCCATCAAAAGGGTTTCAAAACGCGGATGTCTACGGATATTGGTTGTCAAGTGGGAAAAATGAACATTTTGTTCATTCAAAATCTGTTGCTGAGCTTTCTCAAAATGCGCGTTTGCTATCGTTTTTTCCAGCGGAATATTCATTTGTTCAGTCAATATCTGCGCTATGCGATTGACGAGAAACGGTTGCCCGGCGGTTTGTTTATGAAGATTATCAATAACCTCTGGCGCAAAGGCTTGTCCAACTTCGTCTGTGTATTGAGCCAAGAGTTTTTGCACTTGTGAAAGCGTGAAGTTGGGCAGCGCAAATTCATCTTGGATATTAAACGGTGAAATAGAGCGATCATAGTTCAATTGGGTAATGCTTTTGACACCGACAATGCCAACACTGTATGGGCAGCGGTTGGTTTTTTTTGAGAGATAAATCCGGCGCAGAGTGAGTATATAGAAAATCACTGACGACTGACTGTGGAATCCCATCAAACTCATCAATGATGATGGCAAGGCGATGATTTGTTAAGTAACCACCTAGTTGTTCAAAAAAACGCTTCATTTCAATATGGGAAGTGATTGAATAACTGTCCAAAAATTGGCATAAGGCCTCATTTTGCAACTGACTCAATTGAGCCGCGTCTTCAATTTATTGACGAATATCTTCCTTTAAACAAGCGTAAAACTCCTCCTGCGATATATTTTTGTAGGCCTCAAAATCAAGTTGAATCGGCAAATAGGTTTCATCTAACGTGTCTAACGCCCAGCGGAAAAAAGTCGTTTTCCCGGTTTGGCGCGGCGCGAAGATGACAATATACCGCCCGTCTTTGATACGCCTTCCTAAATCGGCGATTTCTTCAGTGCGTGGTACCACGTAGTTGCAGGCCGGATTGACCGGCCCACGTGTTCCAAAGGTGCGTGTACGAGTTTCCATGTTTTCTCCTTTACCGTGCAAGGTTCTCCTTGCACTCCTGAGGGAAGAATCGGGCAAGGTTCACTTTGCACGCCTAAAAACTGTTTCTAAACGGGCTTCACCAACCGTAGCCCAAAATAAAAGTGTCGTTTGTCCGGCCTGATTGGGCGGACGGTATCCACCATGGGGTTCCATAGGTTGTTTAGAAACGCAGATCGTGGTGCTCCCAGCCCTAGCCATTCATTAGTTTCTTCTTGCGCCCATTCCACAAAACCGCCTTGCATCATGCTAAATTCTAAGGTATTTGGCGAATAAAGCTGTCGGTGTAGGCGTTGCAACAGGATTTTAACTTGAATCGGACGGTTTTTCTTGCAGAGACAGGTTGCCGCGATTGTGTTAAAGGGCAGCTTTGGTAATTGTTGATAGACAGTTCGCCATTCTGTCACCGTTGGTACACGATAGCCATTCCCTAACCAGTGGGCAAAGGCCTCGGCTTCATCGGGCAACAGGCCGGTGAGAAATAATTGTTCCCGGTTTGCGAGGGTGACACGGGTGGGGGAAATGCGGGGATTGAGTTTTAGGAGTTCATCGTACCACAAATCGCTTTGGGGCGTGACATCTGCCAAGTAACGCTCAAACTGGATTTTGGTGATTGGCAACAGGCTTACTGCCAGTTTCAGTTTATCCAGCACTAGGTAGGGAAAACCAGTACGGTCAAAGGAACAATGCATAACATTTACCTCCTAATGGATGGTAGGGGGAAAGGGTACCGCCGTCGGCAACCCAGCTACCAGTAGTGGAATCAAAGCGCACTCGTTCAATGCGGTTTTGGTTTTGGATAGCGGCGACACCGTTTCCAAGGTAGAGGCTATCTGCATGGTGAAAGTAGTACACACTTTTTTGCTGAACGCATAACCGCACAAAACCTTTGTATTCCCGCAGGCTGGGATAAATCAGTTCTCCTAAAATAGACAGGCCTTCCTGACAATACAACGTGTCCCAACTATGCGGTTTATCGCAATGGGGGCAAGTATAGTGACGCTTTTGACACGCTTGGTAAAAGCGTTTTGTTTCGGCCAGTGTCAGCTTGCCGGCGGCCGGTTCTGAAGTTGACGGTGGTGGTTGGGTGGATAGCTCCGTTCGGTTTTGGCGGCCGCTGGCGTAGTTGCGTTCTACTATCAAGGGAGTGCCTTTTGGTAGTAGCAAGCGTAATTCCAATGCCAGCGTTTCTAAGCGTTCACCGATTAACATCATACGACCGTTGTCGTCACGCACTCGGCGGTAACTGGTATTATTCCAGCGAATGGGCAAAAATCCGTCACCGCTGAAACTAATATTGGCTAAGGGATCATGCAGCCGCTGGCGTAAGGTGGCGACTGATGGGTTTTGCAATTCGGCCAATTCGTTATCGGTTTGCAGAGATTCTCCCCAGTTGACGAGAAGAAGCTGTTCTTTAAATGGGGTTTCTAGCCAATCGTATAAGTCATAGACGGTACCTGCCCCTAAAATAACAATGGCGAAAGAATCTTGGAGGGGCAAAGTTTCCAGAATCGGTGTCACCAAGCTGCACCGTGACGCGTTGTCCTGAAACCAGCTTGCCGCATGAGTGGACAGTTGTTGTGCCGGGTATGGCTGAGAGTTGCCGAGAAAATAAAGCCGCGCACGAATACTGGCGGGCAGCGCTGCTAAGGTTTCCCGGCAATAATTAATAATATTATCCCGGTGAGAGGCTGCGCTTTCGGAGGCATCCAAAATGAAAATGACGTCTTCAGTTTGGTTAGGCTCAAATCGGAACCATCTTTCTTGTAGGGTGGCGGATGGGTTTTGTGCTTTTGTGTGCATAGGATTAGCTGTGGTTCCAGATGCTATCCCTTGTTTGGGGATAGTATCTGTCAAAAATGTGGTTCCAGATGCTAGAAACGAAAAGTGATACTATCGCGAAAAAACAGCGATAGCATCACGAGCTTATGTGGT
>QNER01000973.1 GCA_003646175.1 Candidatus Parabeggiatoa sp. nov. 1 | reverse complement strand
GGTGATTTTGCCTTTACCTGAATTAGGCAGTTGGTTATTGCATATCGCCGCTTATGTGTTTGATGGCCTTTGGGTTTCTCAGGCTTATTTCGCCAAGATTGAATGGGGCGTGTGGCAACTCCCTATCCCACCGCTGTGGGCTGCACTTGCGGCGATGGTAGGCGTGGCGATTTTATTATTGCCGCGTGGCTTTCCGGCACGATGGTTAGGCATTATATGGCTATTGCCCCTGTTTTTCATACCACCCGCTCAGCCCAATCGCGGCGATGTTTGGTTTACCTTGCTAGATGTTGGGCAAGGTTTAGCGGCCGTGGTACGCACCGAAAACTATGTACTGGTGTATGACACCGGGCCAAAGTTTTGCAGTGGTTTTAATACTGGCGAGGCGGTAGTCGTACCATTTTTACGTGCGAACGGAATACAACAGGTTGATAGACTCGTGATTAGTCATGATGATAATGACCATCTCGGTGGGGCACAAAGTGTGTTGGAAAACTTAGCGGTGGCGGAAGTGTTAACCAGTGCTACTCAAAAAATTAAGAACACACTCACTCAAATACCTAAAAAAGGGGCTGATATTAAAGTACTACGGTGCCAAGCTGGACAACATTGGCGTTGGGATGGGGTACATTTTCAAGTTCTACATCCCGCTGCCAACTCAGTCGCCAAAAAGAACAATAACCGTAGTTGTGTGTTAAAAGTGAGCACCGAAAAGAATGCTATTTTGTTGACGGGGGATATTGAGAAATGGGTAGAATATCGCTTAGTACGCAGTTATCCAACGGATTTAAAAGCGGATATTCTTATTGCGCCGCACCATGGCAGTAATACTTCATCAACTGCAACTTTTCTTGACGCGGTGCAACCGACAATCGCTTTATTTTCATCAGGCTATCGTAATCACTTTAAACACCCAAGAAACAAAGTAGTGCAACGCTACCATCATCGTGAGATTAAAACCTGGAATACGGCACAAACAGGGGCGATTAGTTTTCGCTTATCGGCTGACGGAATTTCTGCGCCTAGTTTGGCTCGTGAAGAAATGCGGCGTTATTGGCATGACTAATCAGTTATCAGTTAAAAAATCCGTCAAATCCGTCAATCCGTTGTACTCTATACCGAAGACAGCCCGCGTAGCTTCGTTGCAAGGTTCGCCTTGCACTCCTAAAAAAAGATGGTGGGCAACGTAAAGAAGTTACCGGCCCCCTACAAAATACCTGAAAATTTGTGCTTCAGTACTTAAGTAAGTGCTATTAGCCTATTATCCTTTCCCCTAACATAAATTTATGATCACGCGGTAATTTGTTAAGGATAGGCACATACCATTTAATTAAATCATAAGTTCTTTGGATAATCGGTAATTCGTTCATAACAATAACTACAATATACGGATGCTATCCCTTTTCGGTATAAGTAGATAAACAAAAGTTTTTTAACATTTTAAATGCTCAAAGAAATCCGATTTTTTAGAAAAATCGGATTTATAGGAGTCTGTCGGACTTAACGGCTAACCTATTGTTTATATTGAAATTTTAATTTTTGGCTCAATTGGTAAATCACTTGTATATCAATCACTTAACACAACAAGTCCGACAGACTCCTAACTTAGATGAATTTGATAAGCTCGAATTAGACAGAACGCTGCAATTGCGCGTTGATTTCAACTTTATCATAAATGTCCGACAGCGTCAGGTGACAATTAATAGCAGACAGTTGCATGATATCCTGCAAATCGTCTGTTTCAGAAAAAACCCATTGATTGCCAGACTGGCGCACATAATGCTCAACAGAGTGTTTGTGTTGGGCAATGAGCACATATTCCATCAGAGAATCAAGTTGACGATATTGCTTAAATTTTTCGCCTCGATCATACGCTTCGGTGGAATCAGAAAGCACTTCAATAATCAGGGTGGGATTGAGCAACGTATCTTTCTGCTTATCATCAAATTGTTCTTTGCCACAAACAGCCACAATATCAGGGTAAGTATATAAACCGGTAAGACTCACTTTGACACGCATATCATTTGAATAAATATGACAAGGACGTTTTTTGATTTGCCCGTGAAGTTCAGCAAAAGCGTTACCCACAATGAGGTTATGTTCTTTGCTCGCACCTGCCATCGCAAATATTTCTCCGTCAAAATACTCACTGGGTGAATCTGCTTTGCGTTCCACTCTTAAGTATTCTTCGGGTGTGATGAATGATAATTGAGGTTGTGAGGGCATCGTTTTCTCCATATTATCAGGAGTACAAGGCGAACCTTGTACGAAAAAAAGGCCGATTGCTCAGGAGTACAAGGCGAACCTTGTACGAAAAAAAGGCCGATTGCTCAGGCGTACAACGCGAACCTGGTACGAAAAAACCACGTATTTGGTCAGGCGTACAACGCGAACCTGGTACGAAAAAACCACGTATTTGGTCAGGCGTACAACGCGAACCTGGTACGAAAAACGCACCGTCCCCTATTTACCCAAAAAACCCCAAAAAAAAATTTTCCGCCTTCGGCGGAAAAATAAAGTGTAAAAATCTTTTCCGCCTTCGGCGAAAAATAAAGTGTAAAAAAGTGTAAAAGCAAAAAGTGTAAAAATAGCCAACTCAACTTATTTTTAAACTTTAAAAGGGTAAAAGAGAAGAGTAAACAGGGTAGAGTGCGATAGAACAACAGTTTAGAGTTCTAAAAAGTCCACGCAACCGCCACAACACGCACACCCCTGCGGTAGCCACGGCCGTCCGACGTGCCCCCGCCACGGTTGGCCGCCCGGCAGCCGCTAGGGTCGTGGGCGAACGAGCCGCCACGAAGCAGACGTGTAGTTTTGATGTCTTTTTTAGAAAAAAGGTTAGCTAATGACCATTTTTGATATTTTTCTGCTAGCCAAGCCCCACCATCATTGGGTGCGCCATTATAGTTTTCATAATAAATGTCCGCGCACCACTCCCAAACGTTTCCATGCATATCATATAAGCCGAACCCATTAGGGGGAAAACTGCCCACGTCAGTTGTTTCACCACGAGACATATTATAATTGGCTAACTCAGTGGTTATCGTTTCGCCAAAGTAAAAAGGGGTCGTCGTACCAGCGCGACACGCATACTCCCATTCGGCCTCACTGGCTAAACGATATTCTCGATTGGTTTTTTCTGACAAGCGTTGACAAAATTCTACCGCATCTTGCCATGAAATCCTTTCCACCGGACGCTTTTCGCCTTTACGATAGGAAGGATTGTTACCCATCACCGCTTGCCATTGTGCTTGGGTTACCGGGTATTTGCCCATCCAAAAAGGTTCGACGGTGACGCGGTGTTGAGGACCTTCATCACTATAACGGTCTTTTTCATTGTCAGGCGAACCCATCATAAATGTGCCGCCTGGGATAGATACCATGTCCAACGCGACACCGTTGCCCAAGTCTTCGGTTTCGTATCTGGCCTGTTTTTGCTCGCGGTGGGTGATTTCGCCTTGGGCGTTGACGGTAACGACTTCAAAAGCAAAAGTTTTTTGTGCCAAAGCTTTTAAGCGTTGTTGGACCTCATCGGCATGTTTTTTGAGCGTGTTGCCGTTTAAATAGGCTTGATAGCCGGATTGGGTGTTTTGTTGACAAGCAGTTTGCCATGCGGTTTCATCGGCTTCACGTTTTTTAGCTAATTTGGCCTTTTCTGTCAGACTTTGTATCCGCTGCCCAGCCTCCTCGGCATGTTTTTT
>QNER01000972.1 GCA_003646175.1 Candidatus Parabeggiatoa sp. nov. 1 | reverse complement strand
GTCAGCAACGGTGCGTCTTTGGCTAAACCGAATGTCAGCTTGACTTGCTGCAAATTATCTTTCCGCAACGACAGATAAAAACAGTCTACCTTGGGATGGTTTTGATAATGCCGTTCTATCCGTTTCAGTAAACTCGATTTACCCAATTGCCGCCCACCAATGATAAGATAATTCATCGGCTCACGGTTGAGGATTTGCGCTAAAATTTTCTCGCGTCCAAAAAAACTGCTGTCTTTAGTCACGCCGCCACGCGTTTGATAAGGTGATAGGTTGGTGATTTTTAATTGGTTTGCCAATAAACGAACAAACACCTCAATCGGTTCAGGCGATAACAGCAATTCCGTTAATTCTCGGTTATTGGGTACGAGCCATCGAGTGCTGATATCTTCGCCGTGTGGACGTAACGCGTTCTGTTGAGAGGCTTCTAAACTGATTACCAGAACGTTTTGGAAAACAATTTCATCTTGCTGTAACTGTAGGACGACATCTTGAGTGGGCAAATTAGCCGGCGGAAAATATAGCTGACAGCGACTTAAATTGAGTGGAAAGGTTTCTCCTAATTTCAGCATAAAGCTATTGGCATTCTCCGTGGCTTTGGCCGTCGCAATCAGTCTTTGGGCTAACAAAGCCGCACGCTGAGCATTGGACATCGTCGTGAAGTGAATGGCATTATCTAACCATTTTACCGGCACTTCATTGTTTACCAAAACCGTGTCAAGACGGTGGGTACGTTCTAACAAACGCTTGGTTTGGGCCAGTTGCTCTAACGGTGTTGCCAACAATTGTGACGTGTCAGCGGACAAAGCTTGTACAATCGGATGACGATATAAACGCAAGTAATAAAGCGCAATACCAGTACCAAGTAGGATCAAACTTGATAAGACTAATAAAATGATCCAGAAAATATCTTTATCTTTATCTTTATCTTTATCTTCCTCTACCCACGTAATCTTACGAATACAATTATTATTGATGTCGCTAAGATACAATTCAATGAAGGAGTCCTCATTATGAGGCTCTCTCACAAAGATGATCTTCCCTGGGTAATTCAACAAGGCTTGGGTGGCATCGCCTTTATCAGCACTATAACCTCGTTCTCCATTCCCGGCGATGCTTCTGATAATACCTTTTTTATCTATGTGAAGAACGCGGTGATCCATATCATCAACAATAAACAGGTTGCCTGAGTTATCTACCAAAACGTCAATGGGAAGAAGGAAGGTTGCCTCTGTCGCGAGGCCACCATCACCACTATATTTTTTCTTTTCACCGGTACCGGCGATAGTAGTAATAATGCCACGAGTATCTACCTTTCTAATAATATGGTTATAACTATCCGCAATATACAGGTTGCCGTCGTTATCGAATACCATATCTTCTGGTAGGTTAAGTTGTGCTTCCAATGCCTGGCCCCCGTTACCGCTATACCCGGCACTACCATTACCAGCAAGGGTGCTGATAATCCCGTTGCTATCCACTTTACGAATACGATGATTAAACCTATCGGCGATATATAAATTGCCTTGGTTATCGACCGAAATACCGCCAAAGGAGGGATTAATACTGGCTTTGGTAGCCAATTCGCCATCACCGCTATAGCCATGATCACCATTACCCGCAAATGGTTTGATAACGCCTTTCGTATCCACTTTATAAACCCGATAACCCACATGTTCGAGAATAAACAAATTACCGGCCTTGTCTATCGCGACATCGTTTGGCATATTCAGTTGCAACTGTGTGGCTTGAATTTCTGTCTCATCGCGGTTTACCACCCATTTATCCCATTTTTTACAAACCTTATCCTTACCCTTCTCGCAACCGGCGACGGTGGTGATATAACCGGTTTTGACATCGACTTTCCTGACGCGATGATTCTGCATGTCAGCAATGTATAGGTTCCCGGCCTTATCTACAGTAATACCGCGTGGATAGAGAAATTGTGCCTGAAGGGCCGGCCCGCCGTCGCCGCTGTATCCTGGCTCTCCAGTACCGGCAACAGTCTCAATTTGATAGGCCGCCGGGGCGCGAGCTAAGAAGCCCAACCAGAGGGCCAATATCAATAATAACAAGCCTAGCCACCGGGCAAGTAAGCCTTGGTGGTAGCGCTTGTTTCTAGCTTTCTTCTCCGTCGTCATTATCTTCTCCTGTGAGTGAGGGTTGGTATTGTCCGGCCAGAATTTTCTGGCCGGCCATTTTCAGTGCTTCGCAGCGCCAACATAAGCGTTTTTCCCAGCCCACTTCGCGCACTGTCAGCAGATTTTTCCAATACAATTTACGCAGCAAATTGTCATCAATAAAATGTGTAAATGTGCCTAAGTCGTCTTGTTGCAACCATTTAGACACTTGTTGCCTAGCCGACTTATTTTGAATAAACGGCGTAAATCCCTGCCGAGCGTATTGAGAGTGGCTTAATCGGTCTGGGTAATTCGCTAAAGATAAAATCGGTTCTTGCTGTTGCAGGGTTAAACACTCCGAGAGTAATTGTGGATGCCCACCGCTTATCGCCAACAGTTCATTTGCTAAATCATCGTCTAACCGTAAATCGTTAAAACGATATTTAGCCAAGGCCTTCACTTCCGAAAGGCCGAGTTCCGGCCACCGTTTATCTTCAGCGATATTCAATAGAGATAACTCGCCTTCCCCATATTTAAGCCGTTCCAATTTTTCTCCGCCGCACAGTATGAGATGCAAACGCTGAGCATATTGATCACTCAAACTGCGGAGTATATGGGCCAGTTGTTCGCCTAGTGATTGGGCACCTTGTTCAAAGCGACTCACCAATAAAAACAATTCGTCAGTTGAGTTTTTTAACCGATTCCCAAGAGCCTGTTCAAAATCCGAGTCATCCTCTACCTCAGAAAATCCACATTGTTTACCCAATGACGAAAATAATTTGTTGACATATGCACCCAAACTCGAAGGCAGCCAGATATGCAACACATTATTAGGCGGATAGATTTTTCTCGCTTGGGCTAATAGGGCTTCTCGGCAAGGCGGTTGAGCCCAATCAGCTTGGTTTAATAACAAAATGACCGGATAAGTGAGCCGGGGAAGCGTGTGATTAAAAACGCCTCGGATATCTTCAGTAAAAATACGCTTTGCTAACGGCAAATCCACAAAGATGTATTCTGGCTTAAAACCCGCAGCCTTCAAAAATTCATTAGTCGCCGCCTCAGTGAGGTTTAGGCATTTAGCCATAGCCAGAACGTTTTCGCGTTTTCGCGGACTGTTTTCGTAACACCGCCACTTTTTCATGGTGGATTCAGATACACCTATTGCTCCGGCTAAAGCTTTTGCCGTGATATTTGCTTCGTCCGTGTATTTGTTAAGCAAGTCGGTAAATTCTTTCTTCATGAGTTTGTTCCGCTAAATCAAAGTGATGACTATTCTTTCAAATCAAAAAAGCCAAGTCAATAGCAATCAATGACAAGTATAATTGTTGGTATAGTTAAGGCTATCTTATTTTGAAAGTCGTGAATTGGAGTGACTTGACGAGTATATTTATGAATAGACCTTGGTATAACTTCCATAAGTTATACTACTCATCAAACACTTTCTGGTTTAAAACCCGCAGCCTCCAAAAATTAATTCATTAGTCGCCGCCTCAGTGAGGTTTAGGCATTTAGCCATAGCCAGAACGTTTTCGCGTTTTCGCGGACTGTTTTCGTAACACCGCCACTTTTTCATGGTGGATTCAG
>QNER01000971.1 GCA_003646175.1 Candidatus Parabeggiatoa sp. nov. 1 | reverse complement strand
TTGACACCACAGAAACGGATGCTTTCGCGGCCGGCAACTATCAACTGGCTTTAGTCTTAACGAAGCGAGGTGGTCACGCCGTTAATATCGGTGACTGGTATAACGGTTTTGCCGGGCTAGTTAGCACCAGCCGTCTAAAAATCAGTGATGAATTTCCCGGCTCCGATGACGAAGATGCGGATGGTGACGGCGTGATTGATGATGACATCGATAGCGATGGTTTCTCTGACTCTGATGATGAAATCGTTGAGTTATCGGGGACATTGCCAATCGTTGGTGCGACCGATCAAAGTGCCTTAACATGGCCCACCGAGACTCACAATACCTCTATTGACAGTACCGTTGCCAATCAAGGCGGATTAAAACCGTTAGCCGAGGTTAACAATACCACTGCTGGCAATGTTATTGCGTCATTGTCATCGGCCGATCACGGTGGTTTGAAACAATCCACCGGAACTGGCACACCCGCTGATAGCAAGGCCGTTGATTCCGTGTCAGTCAGGGCGAAAGCAGAAGCCTTAAAACCGCCGGTGGACGAAGCGATTCAATTGCTCTTTGGGATGAAAATACCGGTGGAAGAATGTTATGGTGCTACCAGTGAAGCTTGTACACCTGATCTATTAACACTCTTGTCGGGTCGGTACGTCGCAAACATTCGGTTATTGCCTGATAATTTACCCGTCTTAAATCCCACTCAAATTTCCTATGAAGCCATTTTGAAAACCGAATCTGAGGGTATTGAAAAAGCCTTGGCGGGTAAAACGATTCGGATCACTTATGAGCCAGACACTGAGGTTTGGAGTTGCAGTCCGGGTAGTCCTAATGGTGTGGCTCAGAAATACTTGCCCATTGAGTGTCGCCATTAAAACCATCACTTCAAAAATTACTTAGCGAACGTAGGATTAGAGTTCAAAGCACCATCACTCAAACCAAAAAGCCCCAAGTCTAATGACAAGGGGCTTTTTTTATGCTGAAAGGCAGGGTGCTGGTGATTTTTCTCATTGCGACAGATATGCTTTTTGCCATGTACCTTTGATGCCAGTGACTTGGCAGCGCGTGTGTACTTTTTGATAAAAACACTTTCCTCTATCATTCCCTTCCCGTTGATATTGGCGTAAGATAGATAATCTCTACAAACCAACAGAGGTGTCCAAAATTTTGTGAGTACATTAATGTAACTCATTGATTTTTAAAACAGGCATTGGTTTGCAGGGACTACCTGATTTTGTTCGCGGCTCTGGTTGCGGAACGTCCAATAGCCGCTTCGCTGAACGGACGAACAATATCGTTGAAGCCAAAAGTTTTATTAGTCCTTCTTTTCAAAATTAACGGATACTATCCCTAAGAAGGGATAGCATCCGTTTCGTTACAACGACTCTTTTCTACGATATTTTAGAAGTACGAAAAGACATTCGTCAGAAACGACGCGAGCATGACTGACGCACTCATTACCTAAGTATTTTATTTTATTGGTATTAATGTACCTCAAACTTCCCCATATTACCAACTCAAAGTGATAAAGATTTTGGGGCTTAGTCATTATTAAGACTGTATAAAAAACTTAATTAATAAAGTTAAAAGGCTCGCGCACAATATCATAAGAAAAGGTTTAACAAAATGCCATAAATATCAAGGTATTATGGAATAGTTATCAAGCTTTGGTGAACATCCGCCGCCACATTTCCATGCTGTCTATGGAGAATATAATGCCCTATTTAGTATCGAACCTTTGGAATTTATCGAAGGGGACTTACCAGAACGAGCCAAGAAAATCGTCATCGAATGGGCGAATGTGTATCAATCTGATCTGATGGAAATGTGGAATAGTCAAGAATTTCATAAACTTCCGCCTTTGAAATAGATAAACCATGAAACTGCCAACCATCAAATCTGTAAAAGCCGTTGACAATTACAATTTATTGGTAGAATTCTCCAATCAACAGTATCGGCTGTATGACATGACACCATTGTTACGTCAACAAATGTTTGTGCCATTGACAAATCCAGTATTCTTTAAAAATGTCAGGGTTGATGTTGGTGGCTACGCTGTGGTATGGAATGAAGATATTGATCTGAGCGAATATGAACTTTGGACTCATGGAAAACCGATGTCTATGCCATCAGCTTAATTCTATTAATAGATTGTCTAATTATCCATCCACCCTTAAAAAATCCGTTTGAACCAAAAATACGTGGTATTTTTTGGTTTTGAACAAGTACTTTTTTCTACACTGCAAACAAATCCTTTGGCACAGCCGGTTTGCCCGTCAATTTAGAAATTAACTGATAGCGTATTAAGGCTTCATTACGCCGCCCAAGTTGACGCAAAATGATTGCACTGTTCTTAAGCACTCTGACGCGATCTTTCAAGAAAGTAGGCTCGTCAGCAATATGTGTTTTTTTGTAGATATCTAAAGCTTGATTAAAGCGCATCAATGCCTTATCAAGTTGCACCTCTTTGTACAAAGCAACCCCGATTTTTTCAAGCAATTTGGCACGCTTAGCATCTAAACGGGGGTTTTTAACCAAAAGAGGCATTTTATAGATATCCAGTGCCTTGTGGTATTGAGCCAAAGTATCATATAACCGTTCATTGTGATACGCTCTCCTTGCACTATTCTCAAACTGTTTTGCTTCCTGAATAAGGGATTTGGTACGCTTGAGAGCCGATATTTTGTCGATGACAAGTAGCGAAAAAACCACAATGATAGCCATCTCCTCTACCCCAAAACTGCCCGGTAACATAAACAAAATGCCAAGCAGCCCAAATAAAAAGCAACCGTAAATCATTGAGTTTGCTTGACTAAAGGACATAACAACAAATAATTTACGCGCTATTCGTTCCGAGAAACTCAGTTTATTACCGTGACGAAGTTTCTTGAAGTTGCGCCTATTGTTTCCAGCTTTGTCGCCAAGATAATGTTCCTCCAATAGATGGGATAGGAACGAAAAAAAATATTGGAGAGTTAAAAGCCGCAGAAGTTTCACCACAAAGAATGTTAGAGTTGTACAAAAGAGTTCAAAAGAAATCTCCAATAACTTAAAAAACCAGCCGGGGTAATTCACAATCAATCTGCCAAGAATCAGTGCGAATATGACAACACCACCAAATACAGACAACAACAAATACAACAGTCCCACAATAGATTCATAAGACGTTATGAACATAATAAATACTCTCACTTAAGTTGAATTTAACAATGTAAGAGCATTTAGTGTGCCAATTTTTATCCTACTGATTTTTAAGAAACTTTTTAAAATTAAAAAAAAGTGCTGATTCAAAGTGCTGAGTTTCAGCACCCCTTGCTGAGTTTTAGCACCATTATCTGGTGTTTATCAGACTGATTTTCAACACAGAGTTTCAGCACCCCCTGCTGAGTTTCAGCACCATTCGTCGGGTGTTTTTGACCGTTCATTCATATACACACTTCAGGGCACTTCGTTCCCTTTCGTTCCCCAGAGTTAAATTTAATTTGTCATGAAAAATCAAAAAAGCTCAATTTATGACGGTGGCATATTATTCGGAGCGGTGGCGATGGGCACCCTGTATGATTCACTAAAAGGTTTTTATAATTAATACCTGATGTTACGCACATTGCTTCTTGAAGTCATCAATTGTGCAATAAAGCGGAAGTTCCATACCATGATGATGTTTGGTGAAAGGGCAACCAATCGGGGCGCGGGGGATTGCCCCTACATTT
>QNER01000970.1 GCA_003646175.1 Candidatus Parabeggiatoa sp. nov. 1 | reverse complement strand
TGATCCTCCAGCACCGTCGCCAACGCATATACATTCCGCATATCATCATCCACAATCAACACTTTTTTATTCATCAGAATTGCGGTTTTGTCATGCACCATACGAATCATTTTGCGCTTGTTGGCGGATAAGTTGGCTTCTAACTGATGGAGAAATAGGGTAGCCTCATCTAACAAACGTTCCGGTGATCTAACCGCTTTGACTGTGAGATTATCCTCGCATTGTAGCAATACGCCTTCTTCTAAGGAGGTTAATTCGCGGTCCGCATAGATAATCAACGGTGTTTGGCGTAAACCGTCTGGTTTTTGCATCTGCTCAAGCAGTTTAATGCCAGCACTTTGTTCTACATCCATATCAAGAATAATACAATCAAAGGTTGTCGCTTTGAGGTGTTCTAAGGCAGCCGCTATCGTCACCGCCTGCGTGGTTTGAACATCTTCATTGCCGACTAAATCGAGAATCTGCTGTTGACGCGGCTTAGAATCGACGACCAATAACAGGTTTTTCATTGTTTTAGTAAGAAACTGCTCTATTGTGCGGAAAGCCTCGCCCAGTTGCTCCATATTCACCGGTTTCAGTAAATAACCAATCGCCCCCATTTTTTTCGCCGCCATTCCTTGATCAAAGGCGGACATAAAATGCACTGGAATATGTCGCGTCTCAGAATTATCTTTCAGCCTTTCCATGACTGTCCAACCATCCATTTGGGGTAAACCAACATCAAGGATAATCGCATGGGGTTGGTACTGCTCAGCGAGTTGCAAGCCGGTTTTGCCATCTTCGGCAACGAGACACTTGAAGCCTTGTTCCCGTGCTAAATCCATCAGCAGGTGTGAAAACTTGCGATCATCTTCAACAATTAACAGCGATTTATCTTCAGGTTTCAAACTTTCTCTATCATCAGCGAGAGTCTCTGTTGTTTCAAGAAACCCCGCTTTTTGAAATAACTGAGTTTCTTCGTTGTTACCAGACGTTTTGGCTGTTGGGATATCACCCGTTTGAGATAACACCGACGTGTCTGGCTTTTGGTTATCTGAACTTGTGGGCTTATGAATGTCTGAAATATCAATATTTTCAGGCAAATACAACGTGAATGTACTGCCGTAGCCTTCTTCACCAGACAAGCGAATGTCGCCACCGAGTAGTCGGGCTAACTGGCGAGAGATGGATAAACCCAGTCCGGTTCCACCGAAGCGGCGGCTGGTGGTGCCATCTACTTGCTGGAAGGCTTCAAATATCACTTTTTGCTTGTCTTTGGGAATACCAATGCCGGTATCGGTAACGCTTATCGCAATGCTTGTCGCCGAATCAAGCCCTAAGTTGGAGACTGTCTCACTGTCTCTGGGACGCTGCATCGTCAGCTTGATTTCGCCTTGAGTGGTAAACTTAAAGGCATTGGAAAGCAAATTATTGATGATTTGGTGGAGTCGTTGCACATCGGTGTTGAGTTTGGGTGGCAAATCGTCAGCCATGGTGAAGTGGAAAGCTAAACTTTTTTCTTCAGCGATATGACGGAATTTATGTTCCACCGTTTCCACCAAATCAGACAGTAACACCGCTTCAACACGCACTTCCATTTTGCCAGCTTCCACCTTGGATAAATCCAAAATTTCATTGATCAGTGTCAGCAAATCCGAACCGGCACTGTGAATCGTCCGCGCATATTCCATCTGTTTATCGCTCAAATTGCCTGGTTTGTTGTCGGCTAACAGTTGCGCGAGAATCAGCAGACTGTTTAAAGGCGTGCGTAGTTCATGGGACATATTGGCGAGAAATTCGGATTTATATTTACTCGCCAGTTCTAGATCATCAGCTTTGGCTTGGATGGCTTGCTGGGATTTTTCGAGGGCTTGGTTTTTTTGACGAATGTTTTCTCGTTGCCGCTCAAGCTCACGAGTTCGCTCTTCCAGTTCATCGTTCGTTTGACGCAATTCTTCTTGTTGCGTTTGTAATTCTTCAGTTTGACTTTGCAGCTCCTCCGTTTGGCTTTGTAATTCCTCTTTCTGGTGTTGCAATTCTTCTGTCTGGTGTTGCAATTTGCCCTTCTGACTTTGGAGTTTTTCAGCCTGACTTTGGGTTTCTGTCAACAGTTCTTGCAACTTGGTACGTGATTCAACGGAATTCACCGCGATTCCAATACTGGGCATGACTTGATTCAGAAATTCTTGTTGAATTTCCGTTAGGGACTTTGAAGAACCTAACACCATCACGCCTTTCACCACATTTTCATAGAGAAACGGAATCATTAAGAGATGGCGAGGCATTTCTTCCCCAAGCCCCGCATCAATGGTGAGCAGGACACTTTCCTGCCCCTTCGCCGCACGCTCAATCAACCCTTCACTGAATTCAAATTCATCGCTCAAATTTTTGCGACGCGTATAGGCATAACTGGCGATTTGTTTCAGACTGAAACGCTGGTTGAGGCTCTCGGCGGTTTGTTCAACCAAATAGCATATCCCAATTTGCCCCTCCAAATAGAGGGTGATAAAAGAGACCACATTATGGGCCAAATCAATCAGCGTGAGATCACCACTCACCTGATCGTGCAACTGTGTTTGCCCGGTTTTAAACCAATCTTGCACCGCATTTTTGGCGGTGACTTCGCGCAGCGTGTGCGTCATTTCAGATAATGCGAGTCCTAATTGATCTTGCTCGGAGCGGAGCTGCACTTCATAGTGATAATTGCCGGCCGCAACCGCATTGGCTTGTTCTATGGTATGAGTCATGCCATCTCGTAATTGCTTAGAAGATCTGACAATTTCGGCAATTTCATCATTCCCCCGGTATTTGATGTCTTCTTCAACCAGTTGCCCCTGCGCCAATTCTTTCAAATGCTGGTTTAACAAAAATAAAGGGGCTAACAAGCTGCCAATAAAACGGTGGGTAAAAAATAGCACACTGATTCCAATCAAAAAAGTCAACGTGACGATGGTCCAAAGGGCCTGTTGCCGGGCTTTGAGTGCCGCGTCGCGCAGGGTTTCCATGTTTTGGCGGTGTTGTTTTACCAGTTCGCGTAGATTGGATATGGCTTTGTCATACGTAACCCGTCCCTCTTTAATAATCAAGTGCAGTGCGTCTTCTTTGGTAAAATCTTGGCTCAGTAGCAAAACCTGCTGGGCAATTTTGTGAAACAGTTGCCAATTTTTCTGGAAGGCTTGCAAGGTTTTGATATGCTCGGCGGCTTCTACTTTATCAAGCATATAGATTTCCTCAATGGCTTGAATATGCTGAGCAATTTGCAGCTCCAATTGGGCCATTTCTTGTTCCAATTGCAGCATAGTCTCCACATCGGAGATACCGCTATGCACAATTAAGCGTAGCCACCTTTCCCAAGCTGAGGCTTCTAACTCGTTAATTTTCAAAATGGGTTCGGCTTCGATTTCCACTAACGACAGGGACATCTTTGCGACATGGTGGGTGTAATAAAATCCTATCCCACCCACTATAGCTAAACAGACAATGGTAACGACTGTGTTTACCAGCAATTTTGAGCGAATACGCATGTTTATTACTCCTTTTATAGACGTTCAGAAAAATAAATATTTAGGGCAAAACCGTAAAGCGTTGCAAAAACCTTGAAGGTTTCTAACTGATAAGGTTCGCCAACTAACCCGCTACTTATCTATTTTTCGTTATTTTCTGATGAGTTGCGATAAAAACTATCGTCAATAAACCCTTCAAGATTCACTTTGTCGATAATAC
>QNER01000969.1 GCA_003646175.1 Candidatus Parabeggiatoa sp. nov. 1 | reverse complement strand
TCAACTAATAGGTTTAAATTTGCAAATAGCAAATAGTGCCCATATCCTTGCCAATCATGGTATTGATTTACAAGGCATTGCTTTTGACACCATGCTAGAATCCTACGTTACTCGGTGGGCAAAAAATTCAAATTCATAATACCCGAAAATTTATGGTTCAATACTTAAACAACACATCAACCCCGATAGGGAAAAAAATAACCTGGGTTTGGCTTTTTTTGTATTTATAGCGTTTCCCGATTGGGTGCAGTACCAAAACAGTAAAAAACCGTAAAGCGTTGCAAAAACCTTGAAGGTTTCGTGATGTCGTTTATTCAATCGGGAAATGCTATAACCAAATCGGAAAACACTATATATCTTCAATTGCAAGCCTTTTCAAAACGCCACCAAGTTTTTATTGATATGGAAATGCCGCTGATTCCAGTGTTAATCCGTATGGAACGTCATGGGGTAAAAATTGATGTAACGCAATTGCATAAGCACAGTGCCGAATTAGCGAAAAGTTTACAAGTGCTTGAAAAACAAGCGCATGAATGGCGGGCTGCGAATTTGATCTAAATTCGCCTAAGCAACTACAAACGATTTTATTTGACAAATTAGGCTTGCCGGTGTTGAAAAAAACGCCCAAAGCCTTCCACCGCTGTCGAAGTGTTAGAGGAACTCGCAGCCGACTATCCGTTACCCTGGGGTGTTAAATCTGATGTGGTTTTGCTCAGTTTTTTTCACTAAACGACAGTAAATCGATATTTGAAATCCGATTTTTTCTTCAAAATCGGATTTCTTTTTTAGAAATCTAGATTTTTTCTTCAAAATCCGTTTTCGGATGAGGCGCACTAAATAACTTTTGGTAATGGGTAATGGGTAATGGGTAGATTATCAAATTGCTTACGGCCTATCAGAGTACAACGAATTTACGAAACCAACGAATTGTTATATCTTATGAATGTATATTTAATGTAAATAGTTAATAGTTAATTGTTGTAAATTGCTTACGGCCTATCAGAGTACAACGAATTTACGAAAACCACGAATTGTTATATCTTATGAATGTATATTTAATGTAAATAGTTAATAGTTAATTGTTGTAAATTGCTTACCGCCTATCAGAGTACAACGAATTTACGAAAACCACGAATTGTTATATCTTATGAAGGTATATTTAATGTAAATAGTTAATAGTTAATTGTTGTAAATTGCTTACCGCCTATCAGAGTACAACGAATTTACGAAACCAACGAATTGTTATATCTTATGAATGTATATTTAATGTAAATAGTTAATAGTTAATTTAGTTATGTTAATATTCACCCACGTTGGTTGATAAAAAAATTCGTTGATTTCGCTAATTCGTTGTACGATGTTCGTCTTCAGGCAACCATGCGACTTAAATGAAAAGGATAATTTTATTTTATGAGCGATGGAAAGACTGATGGAAATGCGGTTATCAAAAAGTCAAAAACTTCATGGCATCGCTTATTGGCGAGATTGCTAGAAATCGTTCTGTCTCCGCTTGATATTGAAGTCCATCCGGATCTCAGTGTGATGACGGTACCCACAAAACAGAAGGATATTTTTTTACTGAGGCGAAATACACCGCAATGGACGGCCGCTCAACGTGCCCGTTTGCCAGATGCCATTAGAGACAGTGAAGCTTCTCATATTTTGGTAGAATTGAAGTACACGCAATCATTCAATGCCGGGGCACTTACCCAAGCATAAATTTTCGTATATTATGAATTTTTGCCCACCGAGCAAGGTCCTTTTCTTGCCCACCATCTTGCCTACAATCGAGGTGGGCAACAAAAAGACGTAGGGAGCCCTACAAAATACCTGAAAATTTGTGCTTCGGTACTTAAGCCAGCCGAATATCCGGGGGGTTATCGTGTTCAACATTCGGTTATCCAACCCGTTTTATTATTGTCATTGAATGAGCTTTCCGATGAGGCTCACAATGTTTGGGTTAAATGTTTTGCCAGCCAGAAACAGGTTAAAAAACCAGCCTTTAAAAATATGGAACAACTGGGTTTTATCGAAATAGCCAATGAATTAAAATGCTTTATCAATGGTTTAATGGAGCTTTGGTTTGGGACAATGAGAGGAGGAAAAGACATGAGTATGAAGCTGACACCCGAAGATGTCACCGAATTGGGTAAACAAGTGGGATAGATTTGGTTAGGGAACTTAAAGCCCGCTGAGAGGTTGGCGGGGCTTACCTTGCAGGAACGGTTAGCAGGTTTAGAGCCTGAAATCATTGAAGAATATCTCAAACAACTCAAAAAGCTCTGTAGGGCAAAACCGTAAAGCGTTTCCAAAACGCTTTACAATTAGCGAAATAAACGAATTAACCCGACGTACTCTTCTTACCAATTCGTTTATTTCGGAAAGAAGCTGTACTTATAGATGCTGTACTTATAGATGCTGTACTTATTAGATAATTGAGTATAACAAGTTGAGTACAGCGAATTGAGTACAGCGAATCGAGTACAGCGAATTAGCGAAATCAACGAATTAACCCACTCCTTTCCCTGAATAAATCCGTAAAATCCGGAAAGAAGCTGTACTATTACGCTGTACTATTAGAAGTGTACATTGTAGTGATTGAGAAATCCGTCTCGATTAAATCCTTTTTTATAAATAATCCTTGTAGTTATTGTGAGTTGTAGTTACCGCAATTCCTTAAGCATTTCTTCAGTAAATGGATTCTCTCCCTTTTTCAGAACTTCTAGCCAGCCTTGTGCTTTGGTTTTGTATCCTTCATCATCATAGTTTTCAATAGCAAATTGATAGTCTTCAATTGCACCTTGAATATTACCCGTCAAAGCTCTTGCTAATCCTCGACTATTACGACAACTCCAACTGTCAGGAGCTAGTGTCACCGCTTTTTCACAAGCATTCATCACTTTAGCAGCCTGTCCATACACACTTCCAAACCAACAAAGGCTATTCCACTGCTGTGCAGAAATTTTCAAACTCGCATCCATCTGCTGTGCTTGTTGATAGTTGGCAATCGCTGCGTCGATTTCTCCTTTGTTGGCTAACTCTTGTCCTTGTTCAACTAGCCCTTTGGCAAAAAACTGTTTGGCTTTGGTTTCTGGCTCAAAACCAAAGCTAGGCACTAATTCTTTGGCTTTTTTAAACTCAACCACTGCCGCGGCTATTTTACCTTGTTTGGCTAACTTTTCACCTTTTTCCATAAAATAATTAACTACCAACGGTAAACCATTAAAACGAGAATCAATCTCAATGGCTCTATTAAAAGCCACAATCGCGTCATCAATTTTTCCTTCTATTAGGCTGGTTTTACCTGTTTCTATCTGTGCCCCCGCTGCGAGTCTTCGTGCTTTATCAGTTGGGTCAAATTTAAAGCAGGGTGCCTGCTGTTTCGCCTGTTGAAATTGGCTGATAGCCTGTTGAATCTCACCGGTTTTGGCTAATTGTTCCCCGGTTTCAATTAAGTCCCAAGTTGAGTCATTTGATAAAAAGAAGTCTTGCCGTTGCTTTTGAGTTAAGCAACGCGGAACCTGTTCATTTGCATAATCAATAAGTTCTTGGGTAGAAAATACCTGCCACAGCCGGGCAGTATTATCAGATGATGCGGTCGCCAGCATTTTACCATCTGGACTAAAGGAGGCCGATCTGACCCAATTTGTATGCCCACGGAGAGTTTCAAGCGGTTTGCCGCTGGAAACGTCCCACAGCCGGG
>QNER01000968.1 GCA_003646175.1 Candidatus Parabeggiatoa sp. nov. 1 | reverse complement strand
TTTGGAATCATAGCTTTTATTGGAATTGTTTGAGCCCCAATGGGGGCGGACAACCTTCTGGTAGCCTAGCGGATGCCATCAACAACACGTTTGGCTCATTTGACAAATTCAAAGAAGAATTTGCCAAAACGGCAGTGACGACTTTTGGCTCAGGTTGGGGTTGGCTAGTGAAAAATGCTGATGGCAGTTTGGCTTTGGCAAGCACCAGCAATGCCGGTACGCCAATGACTTCAGGGCAAACCGCCCTACTTACCTGTGATGTGTGGGAACATGCCTATTACATTGACTACCGCAACGTTCGTCCCAAATATGTGGGCGCGTTCTGGAATTTGGTCAACTGGGATTTTGTTGCTAAGAATTTAGGCTAATTTGGCTTTTAACTATCGGTTCAAGCCGTGATGCTATCGCTTTTTTTGGCGATAGTATCACTATTTAAAAAACCTTCAAGGTTTCCAAAACCTTGAAGGTTTATAACTGCAAACGAGAGAAAAATGAGAACAAATTGAGGTTATTTCATTTATGATTTGTCCCCACCACTATCATCCTCGTCCCCATTCCCACCATGCCGTCCACTGCCAATCATTAATATAAATCCCACCGCTATCATAATAATCCATACTAAAGCGGGCACATTTTTAAAAAAAAATAAAATACTGCCAATGATTAAAAGTAGGAATCCACTTATTAAGAATATTGGTCCACTTGAAGTTTTCATAGCTCACCCTTTTTTGAACGCAGCATATTAAATAGTGAATAATACCAATTCTGGACTAAAAAGCATTTTTTCGAGCCAAAATTTTTCCAAAAAACTTGACAATGCCATAATTATCAATTTGTTCCAAGCAAACTTTGCACGAACAAATGGCGTGGTTATTGAAATGTGACATTATCAAGCTAAAAATAAATTAATAATTGGTATAATGTCATGTACGCAGCTTGTGTGCAACAACAAGGTTTTTGATTTTATGAAGGCTGCGTTGTCAAACCCGCGAACTTATGGATAATTTCAGAGAGGAAAAAACTAAAAACCAGACATACGCCACCTGTCTATTCTTATATCTATTCACTCGCTCAATGAAATCATCAAACGTTTACTATGAAAATACCCACAATCTTTTTTCAGAAAAATAACTTAACTTCACGGATGCTATCCCTTTTCGGGATAGTATCCGTCTTTGATTTGTGAAATTATTTATCTGAACATCTATAGTACAGCGGATTAGGGGCATAAGCGGATTTTCATATTTGGGGCGGCTAAATTGTTTAGCCATGACGATTTATTTTTTATATTGTTGATAAATCATTTTTTTAAATTAAAGCAATTTATGTACTATATTAATTAGATGTGTAGCCACCCAATGTGTTTTTATTGCCCACCTGATGGTGTGACATATTTTGGGGCCGGCTTTGTAAAGAAGTTTGGTGGGCTTTGTAAAGAAGTTTGGTGGGCAACAAAAGCCCTCACCACCCTACGAACTATGGCGTGATTGTGATTTTAATTCGTTTCAGGTGGGCAACAAAAAGACGTTGCCCACCCTACGAAACTGATTGATTGAAATGTGTTTGAAGCAAAAGTCAAAAAGTGTAGCCACCCAATGTGTTTTTATTGCCCACCACTGATGGTGTGACATACATATTTTGGTGGGCAACAACGTTTGGTGGGCAACTTCTTTACGTTGCCCACCCTACGAACTGGCGTGATTGTGATTTTAATTCGTTTCAGGCGAACCTGGTACGAAAAAACTTTGTTCTGATTGCCTTAAACATTGTCAAGTTAGTGTCTCGTCAAAGGAAAGCCCTTCATTTTTTTTGCGTGCAAAGTTCGCCAGGAACGAATGTCAATTCCCAATACAGGAGCATGATTATTAATGCATGATTTGATAAAACAGCGTTTTCAAAAAGTTATCCCTAACGTCGATTTTTGTTCTCTGCGCTTGGTAGAAGAACGTTCTGAAACACTCACTGTGCGGCAAAATATCGCGGAACCGCCCACTTATCAATATGATGTTGGCATAATGTTGACGGTGATTGATAAAGGCGGCTTGGGCTATGCTGCAACCGGCGATTTGAGCGAGGCGGGGTTGCGTGAGGCGGTGGCACGGGCGCGGCAGTGGGCGGAACATAGTCTGGGAAAAATGGTGATAGATTTTTCTAAGGTGACTATGCCAAAAGGACAAGGCAAATATGCACCGTGGGTTGATAAGCATTGGAAAAATGTGTCTATTGCGGATAAGTTGGATTTGCTGCACCGTGAATCGGCACAGTGTCAGTTGAATGACAAAATTGTGGACTGGCAAGCTGAATTATGGTGGCTGCAAACTGAGCAATTGTATTTAACCAATGACGGCGGTGAAATCCAACAAAGTCATCAATATCTGATACCTGATTTTAGGGTGACTGCGAATCAAGGGGTTGATACGCAATATCGCAGCTTCAGTGAATATGGACGACAGGGCGGTTTGGAGATTTTGGATCAGATTGGCTTTGTCGGTAAAGGACAGCAATTGGCGGAGGAAGCTTTACAGTTATTAGCAGCCCCTAATTGTCCTACTCAAAAAATGGATGTGATGTTGGCTTCTGATCAGATGATGTTGCAAATCCATGAATCTATTGGGCACCCGTTAGAATTGGATCGGATTTTAGGGGATGAACGCAATTATGCGGGCACCAGTTTTGTGACATTGGACATGTTTGGCAGCTATCAATATGGTTCGCCGCTGCTAAATGTCACATTTGATCCGACGATTTATAAACAGTTGGCAAATTATGGTTTTGATGATGAAGGGTTGCCGGCTAAAAAAACTTATATCATCCGTGATGGCATTCTGGAAAAGCCGTTGGGTGGGGTGATGTCGCAAGTTCGCGCTGGTTTGGCGGGCGTTGCGAATGCGAGGGCAACCAGTTGGAATCGCCCACCGATAGATCGCATGGCTAATCTCAATGTTGAATCAGGGGAAAGCCGTTTTAAGGACATGGTGAGTTCGATTGAGCGGGGCATTTTTATGAAAACCAATCGATCTTGGTCGATTGATGATTCGCGCAATAAATTTCAATTTGGGTGTGAATGGGGACAACTGATTGAAAATGGTGAGTTGACGCAAGTGGTGAAAAATCCTAATTATCGGGGAATTTCGGCGACTTTTTGGCGTAATCTCAAAAACGTGGGCAATGCAGCTACCTTCGACGTACATGGTGTGCCTACTTGCGGTAAAGGTGAACCCAATCAGGTTATTCGCGTGGGACATGCTTCACCCATTTGTGTATTTGCTGATGTTGACGTATTTGGAGGGGTTTAATGCAAGACTATTTTTATGCACTGGCTGATTTTATTGGCAGGCAATTACAGAACCATGAAGTTTATTTATGCGAATTTACTGCCGAACAATCGGATTTTATTCGTTTTAATCAAGGCCAAGTCCGTCAACCGGGCAGCGTTGAGCAACGTTATATTGACATTGATTTGATTGACGGCAACCGCCACGCCAGCGGACAGTTAACACTGAGTGGTGATGCAAGTACCGATTATGAACGAGTGACAACCTTGCTCTCAGAATTACGCGACAAGTTGCCTCATGTGCCTGACGATCCTTATTTGTTATACGCCACCGATGTACAGTCTACTGAGTCTCTGAGTACCAATCAGTTGCCGGATGCCAAAGACGCTTTGACAGAGATTTTAACCGCGACTCAAGGACATGATTTTGT
>QNER01000967.1 GCA_003646175.1 Candidatus Parabeggiatoa sp. nov. 1 | reverse complement strand
CGGATTGACGGATTTAACAAATAAGTACAACGGATTGACGGATTTAACGGATATTTAACGAGCTGATTTATTTTTTCAGAATTAACGGATACTATCCCTAAGAAGGGATAGCATCCGTGAACTGAAATTAGTTTGTTGAAAAACGATAGCTCAATATCAAGAGAAAAGCTTTGATAAATGAACCATAACCTTAAATTTCATTTTCACTCTTTTCAAGGGAGCGAAGTCTAGCCCCGAAAATATAAAGTCGAACCAAGTTTTGTCGTACAAGGTTCGCCTTGTACTCCTGATAATGTGATCGAGGCAAAAGTTTGCTCCGCAAACTTTTGCCTCGATCATTATCAATTTAAGTAGTTTAACAAATCTTTCAGGTTAAAGCTGAATAGATTGTATTTATCCTTTCTTATAAACAATCCCTGTAGTTATTGTTTGGATTTATCCTTTCTTATAAACAATCCTTGTAGTTAGTTATTAGTTTAACGTTATCCTTTCTTATAAACAATCCTTGTAGTTATTGTTTTGATTCATCCTTTCTGATAAATAATCATTGTAGTTATTAGGCCTTTGTCAACCGCCGCCGCAGTGCCCGCAACGGTGCAGTCACTCGCCAAGAATGGGAACGCTCCATAATATCCAATTGTTCTTTCACCGCCCGGTATTCATGTTCGTAATCCCACACCTCAGACGTTATTGAGTCACTTTCTGTCATCGTCTCTTCCAGTAACTTGCTGAGTTTCTCACGCACAGCAGTCTCACTATAATGTTGTTTAATATAATCCTGCCCTTGACGAGACAACTTTTTCCACAACGCGGCATCACTATACAAACGACACACCGCCTCCGCAAATTTCTCCGGCTCATTGGCAATCAAAGCCGTTTCTTCCTCCACCAAACCCATGCCTTCTGCACCAATGGTTGTCGTCACAACCGGCAACCCTAAAGATAACGCTTGCCCGATTTTGCCTTTCATGCCCGCCCCATAGCGTAAACAAGAGACAAACACGCGACGTTGAGCAAACTCCGGTTCAACTTTGTCCACCCACCCAATAATTTTTACACGCTCATCTGCCAAAGCTTTTATACGATCTTTCATATTGCTGCCAATTATATAGAAACAAACTTCTGGCAAACGGGCGTGGATTTTTGGCAATACCTGCTCAATAAAAAAATACACCGCGTCCTCGTTGGGAACATGGTTATAATTGCCAATAAAGACGAGCCCGTCTCGTTGCTCAAAACCCGTTTCAGGCAACGGCTGACGTTGGTGAATATTCGGAATGATCGACATTTTCAAATGCGGCAATTCTTGTTGTAAATAATGCCCATCCTTTTCTGTGACGATAATCACGCGATCCGCTAATAGACAATTGGATAATTCTTGGCGTTTAGTCGCCTGCGCTTGTTCTGCCAAGGTGGGATTATTTTCTATCTGGGCTTGACGCTGTTCTCTAATATAATGAATATCCACAGTATCATAGAAAATCTTGGTATCGGGGCTCACTAAACGCAGAAAGGAAATATAACGATGTCCAATCTCAGGCCGACACACGATGGCAAAGGTAAATTGGCGATAACATAACGCATCACCAAGGGTGTATGGGCGATGAAATACTTCAACGCCTAACGCTTCGAGCGCGTGTCGATACTTGAATTGATTATCTTGATTATCCGGGAAAAAAGTCACTTTATAACCCATCTCCCCTAATATTTTTATCAAGGTAAACATGCGTAATGAACCGGAATCTTCATCATAAGTTAGCAAAGTGGCATCAATTACCAAAACCGTGGGCAAGTGCTTAGGGTTCATTAGAGAATTACCCGACAGTACCGGTTGTGCCAGTAATTGCGTTTGCCACCGCTTAAAGAACAATTGGCGATCCGCTTCATATTCAGGTGTATCAAAAGGATGGTATGGGTTTTCATCCTGATAACACAGCGCAGATTCGTAGATAGCCTCTAATTGTTGCGCTTTGAATTGCCATAAGAGTTCAGTGATTTGATAGCGAGGCCGGTTATAAATGCCAAGCGCAACCAGATCAAGGGTATCAAGATGTTGTGCTTTGATAACAACAAGGGTACTGCTGACGGCATCCACAGCGCGGCGATAGCCATGATAAGGATGATCAGCCGGCATACCCCGCGGGAAATGATGCAGTGTGCCTTGCTGATCGAGCAGCGCATAAGCTGCACAAATATTGTTGTTGGTTTGGACTTGCAAAGGAACTACCAAAGCCGCTGAGGGGCAATCTACAAAAACTTCAGTGGCACGTTGAATAGCATCTAACGGCAGCATTGCGTGTACGTCGCAAAGCCAGACATAAGAAATCCTCTGTTTTTCCAGTTTTTGGTTTGTTGCCCAAGTTAATAAAGCCGGTATCTCTGCGTGTTCTAAGGTGGATAATTGGTGTTGGCGACAGTAAGTGATTATTTCGTAACTGGTTTCCCCACAAATAACGACTTGCCCGGTACTGTTCGCTTGTTCCAAGGCTTTACCAATACGAACCAGAAATACATGTAAAGCTAAGGAGTCATTGGTTCCACAATCAACCATAAATAAATGTTCATGAGGTTCAGTATGCAGGTGTGCTGATAAAGGATTGTCAAATAATCCCTGCTGTAACCAAGATGGTAGTGTTGTGGAAAGTTGACGGACAGAGGAATTCAACCGCCGCGCATCTGAACTTGCCACATTGGAATAAAGAGATGGCTGTAAACTCAGAATCCTTTCCATTGTGGCTTGAGTCAGCCCCAACGCAATGAGTCGCTGCGCCTTATGTAATTTGGTTTGCAGCGTTTGGCAAGATTGCTGGCTTTTTTGTGCTTCCGTTTGTAATTTGGCATAACGTTTTTCAGCGGCCGCTCGTGCTTGCCGCTTGGATACCAACTTGGCAAACTTATTTAAGAGTTGTACAATAATTTTTTTCATAGTCGTGTTTTGTATAAATAGGGAAAAACCTTCAAGGTTTCCAAAACCTTGAAGGTTTCTACTGAATAACTGTTCTTCAAACGGATGCTATCCCTTCTTAGGGATAGTATCCGTCAAATCAAAAAAATATGACCTCAAAAATCCGTGAAAGAATTGGCAAAGTATCGCTTGTCTTCATTTCAATTGTCATTGGCGTTTTGATTGTTGAACTCACTGTTAAAATGTTTAACATTGGAGTCAATATCAATATCAATTGGGAATCTCATCCCATTCTTGGCTGGAGTCAGACACCCAATGGTCAATATGATTACGAACCCATTGCTGGCACAAAAGTACATGTGGAATTTAATTCCCAAGGTTTCCGGGATGTCGAACACCCTGTTGAAAAACCACCGGGCGTCAAAAGAATTGTCCTTATTGGTGATTCTTTTAGCGAGTCAGCACAGGTTAACATGGCAGACACTTTTTACCGCCAACTCGAAAACTTTCTCAATGTTAGTGGGCAGGAAAAATGGGAAATCATTAACTTAGGTGTAGGTGATTTTGGTACCGCTCAACAGTGGTTGGCTTTAACGGAAATCGGCCTGAAGTACTCACCTGATCTGGTTTTACACCAAATTTTTCCCCTCAACGATATCTGTAATAACAGTATTGACTTGTATGGGCTATGCAGTAGCAAAAATGATTTGTATCGCCCCTATTTTGTCGAATCCGGTGGCAAACTTCAGTTAACCACGAAACAGCCTGTGCGCAATTTTTTGCGACATCATCTGGTTTCGTATGG
>QNER01000966.1 GCA_003646175.1 Candidatus Parabeggiatoa sp. nov. 1 | reverse complement strand
TTTATTGTGGTGAATGGATAGAAAGTCATGCCCTACATATTCATCTACTCGCAGCCCCCTATTTCTTGGGCTATTCCAGTGCCCCGGCGATGGCAGAACAATATCCAGACGAAGTGCGGCGCGGCTTGTATTTACAAGGATTGGGTAATGAAATCGTGCGGATGTTGGGTGGGCGTTCCGTACATCCGGTGGGTGTCAAAGTGGGTGGCTTTTACCGCGCCCCCACTTGGGAACAAGTCTCTAACATGCGTACCAAAATCGGTGACGCACTACCGCTGGCAGAAGAATTGGTCAGATGGACAGCCTCATTGGGTTTACCGGATAATGATCAAGACTTTATCAATGTTGCCCTACGCCATCCCGATGAATATCCTTTTAATGAAGGCAGTCTGGTTGCCAGTAATGGTTTGGATATTCCCATTTCTGACTATGAACAACATTTTGAAGAATTTCAGGTTGAACATTCAACGGCCTTACATTCGCACTTGAACGGGCAACCCTATTTGGTTGGGCCACTGGCACGGTTAAATTTAAATCTGGATCTGTTACCAACTTTGGTACGCGGTAATCTGGAATCTACCGGTATTGAATTTCCGAGCCGTAATATGTTTCATAGTCTCGTGGCACGGGCGGTAGAAATACACTATGCGCTAGTCGAAGCCTTGCGAATTTTGGATGAGTACCGTTTACCCGACGACAGCCCTTATGTGCCGGTACAACCGCGCGCTGGGATTGGTTTTGGTTGCACCGAAGCCCCGCGTGGCTTACTCTGGCAAAAATGGCATTTAAACCAAGCCGGCGAAGTCAATTCAACTCGTATCGTACCACCGACTAGTCAAAATCAAGCGCGCATTGAAGAAGATTTGCGCTTATCACTGGAAGCAATGGGTTTAGACAATAGCGATGAGGCCTTACAATTGCGCGGCGAGACAGTTATCCGTAATTATGATCCCTGTATCTCCTGTTCAGTCCACTTTCTTAACTTGAAGGTGAATCGCAAAATGGGTAATGGGGTTGTGAGAATTCTTGCAGATGTTCAAACGGATGCTATCCCTTTTTGGGATAGTATCCGTAAAATAGAATCAGTCAAATCAGTACATGTACAGTACCACCCCACTTTAAATCTATTATTCCATATTATTTAATCAGTTTATACCCCAAATCCGCTGTACTATCAGTATACTTCACAATTCACCATTTTCACCATCCCAATACTGCCCACTCACAAGCCTATTACCCATTACCCGTTACCAAATCATGCTAAAACTCACTGCTAAACACAAAATCATTCGCGCATACTATAAAGAGTTAAGCGATTTCAATCAATTAGGCAAAACCCACGAAGGTACTGTTAAAATCGCGTTTCAGCATCTGCTGGAATCATGTGCCAAACAATGTCAATGGCTATTAGTGCAAGAAGAAACCTTAAAGCGCAGCCCTAATAAATGGATTCGTTTAGATGGGGTTTTGTTTGATAGTTCTCACCTAGTACGGGGTTATTGGGAAGCTAAGGATTCTCAAGATGATTTACCTGTTGAAGTGCAGAAAAAATTGTATCAAGACAATTACCCTAACGATAATATTATATTTCAGGCCCCACAGCGGGCCATATTAATCCAAAATGGGCGAAACATATTAGACTTATCCTTAGATGAGCCGGCTCATTTGGTTAGGATTGTCGAGCAATTTTTTAATTTCAAACTGCCTGAATATGAACGGTGGGATTTAGCTGCGGTTGAATTTAAAGAACGAGTGCCTGATTTGGCTCAACAACTGTTGGCGTTAATTCAAAAAGCTTATTTGGATGATAAAGCCTTTGCCACCGCCTTTAATCACTTTGCTAATCAATGCCGCCAAGCCATTAATCCCAATTTAGCTGACGCAGCGCTTGAGGAGATGTTAATTCAACATTTGTTGACTGAACGGATTTTTCGCAACATTTTTAAACATCCCGATTTTGCAAAACGCAATATCATTGCCCGTGAAATTGAAACCGTCATTGAAAAACTCACGGCGCACGTTTTTAATCGTGATGCGTTTTTTGAAAGCCTCAAATATTTCTACAAAGCCTTAGAAGAGGTGGCAGCTTCGATTGATGAATACAATTACAAGCAACATTTTCTGAATACCGTTTATGAACGCTTCTTTCAAGGTTTTTCGGTTAAGACTGCTGACACGCATGGCATTGTTTACACGCCACAACCGATTGTTGAATTTATGGTGAACTCCGTTCAGGAAATTCTACAACAAGAATTTGGTAAAACCTTAGCCAGCAAGGGAGTGCATTTTCTGGATCCGTTTGTGGGCACCGGGAATTTTATAGTGCGCGTGATGCAGGAATTAGCCGCAACCAGTCGTTTAGACTTGGATTATAAATATCAACATGAATTGCATTGCAATGAAATCATGCTGTTGCCGTATTACATTGCTTGCATGAATATTGAACATGAATATGTCAACTTGATGGGAAAATATCGCCCGTTTGAAGGGATTTGTTTAGCCGATACTTTTGAATTAGCCGAAGATAAACAAATGGATTTGTTTGCGCCGGAAAATACCGAGCGCGTTAAAAAGCAGCAAGAAACGGCATTTTTTGTGATTATTGGGAATCCGCCTTATAACGCTGGGCAAGCGAATGAGAACGATAATAACAAAAACCGCAAATATCAAACCATTGATGAGCGAGTGCGGGAAACTTATGCGAAGGCTTCCAAAGCGACTAATAGAAACGCTTTGGCTGATCCTTATGTCAAAGCGATTCGCCAGGCGACAGATAGAATCGAGAATGAAGGGATTGTTGCCTTTGTTACCAATAATGGTTTTTTAGATAACATTGCGTTTGAAGGCATGCGTCAGCATTTAGCGCAAGACTTTTCTAAAATGTATATTTTGGACTTGGGTGGCAACATTCGGAAAAATCCTGGCAAAACCTCTAATGTCTTTGATATTAAAGTCGGCGTGAGTATCAATTTCCTGGTTAAAAGTCGCTCTCAAAAGAAAGCGATCTTTTACGCCCATATTGGTGACACTTTGAACAAGGCGGAAAAATTAGCGTCTTTAGACAGTCAAAAACACGTTGGTAATGTGAATTGGAAGCCGATTTTTCCGAATAAAAATGACGTATGGCTGACTGAAGGTTTACATTCAGAATTTGAAGATTTTACGCCGTTAGGCACCAAAGAGGCAAAAGCGGAACCCAACTCTGTTGAAGGCGTTATTTTTAGAATTTACAGCCGGGGGGCTGAAACCACTCGTGACGCTTGGGTTTATAATTTTAACCAACAAGTGCTATCGAAAAATGTGCGTCGGTTGATTAAAACCTACAACCAAGAACTTAAGCGTTGGCATAACGATAAAAATGTCAAACTGGATGACTTTGTTCTAAATGATGATACTCAGATAAAATGGAGCAGTCGTTTAAAAGAATGCTTGCTCAGTGGGCAACAAGCAACCTTTGCCCAGCGTAAAATTAGTCATTCATTTTATCGCCCTTTTTGTGTTCAATTTCTCTTCTTTGATGAGATTTTGACCCATCGTCAAGGACAATTGCCGAGAATTTTTCCTACGCCAAACACTGAAACTGAAAATCAAGTCATTTGTGTTAGTGATAAAGGTTCAGAAAAACCCTTCATGGTTTTAGTAAGTCAGCAATTCGTTGATTTACATCTTGTCGGTGCGGGTTCTTCGACTCAATGCTTCCCTTTCTACACTTACTTT
>QNER01000965.1 GCA_003646175.1 Candidatus Parabeggiatoa sp. nov. 1 | reverse complement strand
GCCCCTGGAACTTAATTCCTATCGTATGTGCCATTACCCTTTAGGATACGAGAGCGTATAACCAATCGCTTTAGCTATAGGCTTAATCGACGAAAAACCGTACATCTTTTCTGATAACTATTATTCAGCCGCTATTGATGACGACTTATTAATTTTTTCCTAACGATAGAGAGGTGTTTGACTATGGGCCTATTTGACAACATGAAGAAAAACGTGGCACTCGAACGCAATCGAGGTGGCCAAAATGTTCAAAGCATTCAGTTTGGAAACGCCAGCGAAGAAGTTTTCCAACAACCCCTGTCAACTGTTGATACTAACAAGCTGATTCGCAACACTTATATGTTGTTGTCGATGACGTTGTTGTTTACGGCCGTCACTGCGGGTATTGCAATGGCGTACAAGATGCCACATCCGGGTTTTTGGATATCTTTGTTGGGTACCCTTGGGCTATTTTTCTTAACTTATTGGTTACGAAACAGCGCGTGGGGAGTGCTTGCGGTATTTGCCCTTACTGGGTTTATGGGATTGACATTGGGGCCGACTCTCAATGCTTACATACACACTTTCAGTAATGGGCATGAATTAATCATGATGTCCTTTGGTTCAACCGCCGCCATATTTTTGGGCTTATCAGGCTATGCGTTGACTACCCGTAAGGACTTTAGCTTTATGGGCGCATTTCTGTTTGCGGGCTTGATTGTCGCCATTTTGGCAAGTATCGGTGCATGGTTGTTTAATATGCCGGGTTTAGCACTTGCGGTGTCGGCTATCATGGTTTTGTTGATGGCAGGTTATATTCTCTATGACACCAGCAACATGGTGCATGGACATGAAACCAACTACATTATGGCTACGGTGGCTTTGTATGTGGATATTTACTTGTTGTTTGTTCACTTACTCCACTTGTTTGGTGCGTTGATGGGTGAAGATTAAGTGCAGAGGTACTGCTGAAAAGGATTGACATTGTGTCAGTTCTCTTTTGGTAGGATGGAGTCCAAACTTTAGTTTGGAACAGCCAAGATAAATCTTGGACTCCTGTTACCCGACAAAATAAAATTGACAGTGTACTAGTACCTTGTCAAAGTGATATTGATGGATAATGTACCCCACACCCCACCAGGTAGTTACACTGGCTATATTAACGTCGCACCGAAGGATCTCTAGCCCCTTCGGTGCGTATTATTATAGCCAGTGTAACTACCTGGCTTGCTTGCACAACCAAAATTTCTATCGTGCGTGCCATTAGTTCCTATTACCTACCTATTACCCGCCTTCGCCAATCTTTGTACTTGACAATACCTTCGCTAAATAAAACACCTATAATAGGTTGATTTAATAGGTTGATTTGATTAATCAGCATATTTTTAAGACTGCCAACGCGAAGTAGAGACTACCCCCCACCCGTTTTTCTCATCACAACGATTTTCTGACCTCATTTGCGTTTCAGCCAAAATTTCTTGCGTCTCTTTTCGCGTCTATCCCGCCATAAACGAGTGACTTGTAAGCGCCATAAAAAATGAACAAGCAAATAGCCTGTCAAGGCACTCACGGTACCCAGTATAAAACAACCCAATAACAACGGTTGCCAGATATTTCCCAATGTGCCGAAAAACCATTCTTGGGACAGACTGAAATCAATCTTTTGGATAGGCATACCTAATAAAACTGTGCCCAATTTATAGGCAAAATAGAATATTGGGGGTATGGTGATAGGATTAGTTATCCATACCAAGCTGATTGATAAAGGTAAATTGACGCGGAACCAAATAGCCAGTGCTGCAGCTGATAACATTTGTACAGGAAGGGGGATAAAGGCCATAAACAAGCCTACCGCCATACCTCCTGTCAATGAGCGTCTATTCAAATGCCACAAATTGGGATCATGGAGAAGTTTCCCAAAAAACTGAAGTTTTGGATGAGATTTGATTTGAGAAACCGGTGGTAATGAGCGTTTAAAAAAATTTTTCATACGATTGTTTCTCCCAAATATTTCATAAACGGTTCACCAAAAAATTAAATTATTTATTTTATTTATTTTATAAAAAATATTTTAAACACTGTGGTCAAAAAGAGGTTGTAAAAATCAAGTACCAAAGAAAGGCTACCCACGTAAACCGCGACTTCATATATCCCTTCCGGTTTTTTGATAGACTATCTATAGATGTTCAGATAAATAATTTCACAAATAAAAGACGGATACTATCCCGAAAAGGGATAGCATCCGTTTTCTGTGTCGAACCTATTTTTTCAAAAAAACGGATTTCTCCCCTCCTTCAATCTCTTGTTGTTCCAAGTGAAACTTATTATTTCTCGCCAAAAAGATCGTTGAAGTGATGTGCAAAGTTGCACATCGTGTTTGTTGGTAATAATTGAAAACCTATTTGCCCAATATGCAGGAGGCTTTCGTTGTATTTTGACGAGAGAATAAATATTAACGTATTGATAACCAAAAGATTTATCGCCTCACTCGAAATGACAAATAATGGTTTTTGTTCAAGTATAAATTAATAATTAGCAATTTATTTCGGCACCCTTCAAAAATGTTGGGGGCAACCATATTCGAGGCAAAAGTTTTTCGCGAAGCGAAAAACTTTTGCCTCGAAAGGATTGCCCCTACATGCCCATTTTCTATGGTAGGGGCAATCCCCCGCGCAAGCCCTTGTCGAGATAAATGAAGGGTGCCTTTATTTATATTTAAATTTTCATTCAAGTAAATATGCGTTTAGGCACACTCGCTTTTTTTCTTGGCATACTTTTTTGCCAAATGCTGGCATCCCTACCAAATACACACTGGATTGTGTTGTTATTTCCATTAGTGGCGTTGGTTTGGATATTACCACGTTATCGCTTGATATTCTTGTTTGCACTGGGATTGCTGTGGGCAGTGTGGCGAGCCGATATGATACTAGCACAAAAACTACCGAGTGATATTGAAGGGCAGGATATAACGCTTATTGGTACGATCATTGGTTTGCCGTCGCTCAGGCAAAACGGGCAAAAATTCTGTGGCTGGCGATTTGATTTTGCCCCCCTTCCTGTCAAAGAGTGGCCTAATCCCAGCCATCTGCGCTTATCTTGGTATGGCGAACCGCCACCGCCGTTGCGTCCCGGACAACAATGGCAGTTAACGGTGCGCTTGAAACGGGCGCATGGGATGATTAATCCCGGTGGATTTGATTACGAAAGTCACTTGTTTCAACAGCGCCTACTGGCAACAGGCTCAGTGCGTCCAAAAGGCGAACAACGTTTGTTAAGCGAACCCTCACTATTTCATATCGATAATTTGCGCTATCGTTTGGCCGAAGCGATACACAAAGCATTAGGTGATCGGCCAAGTACGGGCATTATCATCGGCTTAGCGGTGGGTAAAAGACAACGGATTACCCCAGAACAGAGGGAGGTTTTGCAACAAACCGGCACCGCCCATCTGATAGCGATTTCTGGCTTACATATCGGTTTCGTCGCGTGGCTGGCTTTTTTTCTAGGGCGTCGGCTATGGTGTTATGCCGGTAAAGCGGTGTTATGGTTGCCGGCGCCCGTTTTTGCAGCCTTATTGAGTTTGTTGGCGGCTGCCATCTATGCGATGTTGGCAGGTTTTTCTTTGTCCACCCAACGGGCCTTAATTATGGTTGCGGTGGCACTATCGGGAATCGTGTTCGCTCGCAAGGTTGCTATTTCACACATTTTAGCCTTGGCTTTGTTACTGGTATTGTTATGGGAT
>QNER01000964.1 GCA_003646175.1 Candidatus Parabeggiatoa sp. nov. 1 | reverse complement strand
GTTTGAAATTAAAGTCACGGTTATGAACTGTGCGTAGAACGCTCCCGACGCTTGCTTAGCCTAAGCACCGTCTTCCTTAAGTTTTTCTGTCATTTCGACTCAACTGAGAAATCTTATTGAGGTAACAAATTTATGTCAATTCGACTCAACGGAGAAATCTTCTTGAGGTGACAAACGCGTTTGCGTCACCCAGCACTCGCTTTGTGCCGAATGTGAATCTAAGCAATTTCTTAATCGATGCGGATTAATTAATATTGCCTTTTCATTTTTTAGTGTCATACTAATTAACGCAATGACATCCGCATGGTAAATCGACAATGAGTCCTCCAGTGTTAGTTGGCATACACTATCGATCTCGCAACCGAGTACGCGCTTGCGTTCACACTGAGTTTGCCAAAATATGGGCAGGTAAAGCCTCGAAATGTCGAGATATCGAGATGATAGAGTGTTCATTATCAAATCAATCGGAAGCCGAACGCGTTTATTAAGCGTCGTGTGCGCCCTTTGCCCATTCCTTGAACATGCACCATCAATGATTTTAAATAGTGTCAATGATGGCGTGTGTCGGAAATTGTGGTAATCTATATCAAATTATCGTCGTGTTCGTGTTGCTGGAAGCACTTATTTTTTTCACTGGTTCTTGAGCTTTTGCAAATAATCTTCAACTTTTTTCTTGGGTTCGATAAATAAGTTTTCTCGTGCTTGGGTATGGTGGAAATGAATGTATTTAGCTATCCAGTCGCAATAGGCACGTTCGGTATGAATAGAATAGTGAGCATAACGCATAGTATTTTAGAGTTTGACATAATTTGTAAAATAGATTTTAATATTTTAAAGGTTTATATTATAATTCCTGATTTAGCGGATAATATCAACTTATCAGGTGCATTTGACATGATAATTTGGATAGCAGGCAAATTTGCCTGAATTTACGTAGACCATATAAAACCAAAGATGGTTGGTGGTAAGGATGTTTACATAAATCTACAACTACTGCATGGTCACTGTCATGATACTAAAACTCGTGAGGACAAGAAAAGGTATGAAAGAGAATTACTTACCAAGTCCGATTGGGTTCAAGTTTGAAGTTTTACAGTCAAGCAAATAGTTATTCGATGCGCCGTGTGAGGTGAAAGTCTCACGCACGTTTCTGAAGACCAGTTCCTTATGGCGACATGGGGGGCTGAGTTTAACTTAGCCCCTGAACTTAATAATTAACATTGAGAATGAAATGGATTATAAAGGAACATTTGTACCCCCTGCTTTCGGTAATAGTCGAGTGCCATTTAATATCGCAGGGCCAGGATTGTTAAAAATTAATGAAGATCATATATATTTTGAGGGTTATAAATCATCCTCCGGCTGCTTTATCAGTGCATTAGCGTTATTGGTTTTATTTTTTGGTTTCGGTTCGATAATATTTCTTGATACAGACCCGAATGTGGTGGGTATTACAATAGCAGTAACTATTTTGGGATTAATGGGCTATAAGAGAAAATTTAAAGCTAAAAAGCCTGTTTCTTATGAAATACCATGGGTATCTGTGAAAAAGTATCATCATAAAGATGGTGTTGTTGTGTTTCAAATTGTAAAATTTAAACCTAAAGGTGATATTTATTTTGCTCCTGAAAATAATTGTGATGAATTGCTATCACACTTGAAAAGCTTAGCCGGGTAGGGTGGGTAACTGACTTACCGTTGTCCACCAAATAATCACAAATTAATTCTAACTTTATCTTGGAGGCCGACCTATCGGCCGCTCAAGAATGATGTTATGTTTCACTCAAGATTTAAATAAATGGAATTCGATAAAGATAAAGCAAAAGAGATTCTCGGAAAATATATTCTAATTGGCATCACTTATTTAGACAGTAGTGGTGAATTAGAATCACAACAGCAGTTACATGGAATAGTCAAATCTGCAACTGAGGATGAAGGAATCCTTATCGAACTTGAAGGCAACTACAAGGGTGATGAGTGGAACATGCCTCCCGACACTAGCTGTATAACTACGGCAGAACCAGGGGAATATAAACTCAGAAGCACAGATGAAGTGGTTGTAAATCCGGACTATCTTTGTACTTGGAAGGTTCATTCCCCTGATGAAGAAAATGAAACATAACCAAAGGCATGCAGTCGGATCAAAATGCCCGTTACGCGCGTATTTTGACCGCTGATGCCGGGCGTTAGTAAAGCAATTCTTCATGCTTGATTCTTAATTAACTTTAATTATCTACGTTTGATAGTTCAAAGTGAAATTGATGGAAGGTCATTTGGAATTATTTGATTAAATTCTAACTAAATCTTGGCGGCCGACCTCTCGGCGGCTCAAGAACGGTGTTAGGTTGCCGAAAATTCCTCGTAATCACTGCTTCTAATTTAGTATGGATTGAAATTATGGATGATTTGAAACTCATTTTAGTTGACCCCAAACCTGATTTATGTATAGCTTGGGAAAAACATTTTGATGGCTTGCCAAATATTGAAATCGTTAACGGCTCTTTTGAAAAGCTTCCCGAATTTGATTGTATGGTCAGTGCGGCCAACTCTTTCGGTTTAATGGATGGCGGGGTAGATTTAGCTATCATTCGTTATTTTGGTGATGATTTGATGAATCGGGTGCAGAAACAGGTTATTGAAGAATATCTTGGTGAACAGCCAGTCGGAACATCAATGCTTGTAGAAACAAGCCATCCGAAGCATCCTTATGTTGCCCATACCCCAACAATGCGTGTTCCGATGGAAATTACCCGAACAGATAATGTATATTTGGCAATGTGGGCACTGTTACTCACCTTACGGAAACATAATTCGAGTGAGCAGTCACCGATCAATAGTGTTGCTTGTCCAGGATTAGGAACAGCCACAGGAAAAGTACCAGTTAATGAAGCTGCAAGACAGATGGCGTTAGCCTACACCCATTTTTTGAAACCGCCGAGCTATATAGATTGGCGATTGGCTGATGAACGGCAACAAAAGGTACGATACGGCGGAGATATGGGATTTCGTTTTCCACCAGATTTTGAATGACCATGGGGGGTAGGGTAAGTTATTGGCAAACTAAAAGCATCATAAACAGTAAGCCAAAGGGCAACCTAACAATGCAAATGTAGCCGAATTGGAAAGCTGGTTTTTTAGAGAAGTGGCTGGGCCTGTGAAGTTTGCAAGGCTACAACGTGCTGTCGCTGTCCTTTCCAATCGGCTAATTTGCGGGCGTTAGTAGGTCAATAAATAATTGGGGTCAGAGTAAAATTAATTCTAACTTGGCCTTGCTCCCTTTGCTACAAGCCGCGCGGGAGAAGAGCGGTGTTAAATTGCTGAAAATGAATAAATTTCGTATAATACAAGTTACAGGCAACCCCATAGAAGGATCGTGCAGACATAGACTGACGGACATAAAACGAAAACGCAAATTGAAAATGCACAATGACCAAATGTACAAGGGCTACTATATGATAACCGCAAGATGTAATCTATCTTGCTCTTACTGTATCCTTGAGAATGCCCCACATCAACTAAAGCAAGAGCTAAGTCTTTTGCAAAAAATGGAACTCATATCCCACTTGTATCACAACTTGAAATTTCGTTCATTGACCATTTCAGGAGGAGAGGCTTTGATAATAGGGAAAAGTGTTCCCTCTGATTTTCTACAACTTTTGAAGTTTCTGAAACAATTCAAATCTGACGATACTCAAAAAAACTTACAAATAAAACTATACACAAATGG
>QNER01000963.1 GCA_003646175.1 Candidatus Parabeggiatoa sp. nov. 1 | reverse complement strand
GAGTCACACAGAGTTACACAGAGACAGAATGAATCATCGAGTTAAAAAGTCTCTGTGAAACTCTGGAGAGCGAGGTGTCTGAAGTGTTGAATGAAAACTGATAGGTGGTAAGAGTTCTCTAAACACTCGTTTTTAAATGGTTATAGTAAATAAGCGCATTGATACATAAGTACTTGTTTTTATGTGATTAAATTAAAAATAAAAAACTTCGTTATTTCCGATAATGTCTTTTAAGGCCGTACAAAACCCCAAAATTATAAATGACTTCCTTCAAAACTCTAATTGTCCAGAAAAATGTCCAGGCTCAGACCACCGATGTTTGCTTTCCTTCTGAGGCTTTTTTTTTAAGAACAAAACTTTTTTGGATGACTTGGGGTTGACTTGGCTGACAATTGTTCTTTCCAAAATAAATGTAACTTATTGATAATAAATCATTTTATCCTGGTTTTTCCCTGAAAATGCACAGGCAAAATCAACCATTTTGTTCACAAACCGAGCTATTTTTGGACGAAATTGTTCCCAGGGCGTTGCCCTGGGCTTTAATAAAGTGCCCTTTCAGGGCTGAGTAGTTACGAGTCATCTTCTTTAATGCTAACTATTTTGGTAGTAATCTAATCGCCTTTTTCTAAAAGAATTGGCTTTGGTTTATTAAATCAATAGGTTATATAAATTTTGGAAAGCTCAATTATTATTTTTAATTCTAAAATTGAAATATGCTTGTTAAACTTTGTAAATGGGTAACTTTGATAGAGCATTTTCATGATGTCAATCTGGTAATCAATTTTAAATAAAGGCTTAACAAGCATATTGGAAAGGTAAATGACAAGTATCTGTTGCCATATCTTTTCAGGCAAATACGTTGGCCGTTTCACGCTTGTTGGCTTTTAACTGAAAACTGAAAACTTTATCTATATGAATCCTGATCTTTCCTCACTGCAACCCTATCCATTTGAAAAATTAGCTAAACTAAAACAAGGCTGTGTGCCACCCCCACAAAAAAGTGCAATTAATCTTTCTTTAGGTGAGCCGCAACATGCAACACCGGACTTTATCGTCAGTGCTTTGAGTCAGGCTTTAACGTATGGGCTTGGTAAATATCCACTCACTAAAGGTGGCGAGGCGTTGCGCCATAGTATAGCAAATTGGCTAACACAACGTTTTAACCTGCCGGTGGATCATCTTGATCCCAATAAACGTCAATGGCACCCGTGAAGCGCTGTTTGCCTTTGCACAGTGCATAATTGATCGGCAGGCTTCAAAGCCTTTAGTGTTAATACCCAATCCGTTTTATCAAATTTATGAAGGTGCTGCGTTGCTGGCTGGGGCAAAACCTTGGTTTATCAATGGTTTAGAAAAAACGAATTGGAAACCCGATTTTGCGGCAGTACCAGAAGAAATATGGGCGCATTGCCAATTGTTATACATTTGCTCACCAAACAATCCCACTGGCACGGTGCTTGATATGCCCGCGTTGCAAAGTTTGCTTGAATGTGCTGATAAATATAATTTTATCATAGCCGCTGACGAGTGTTATTCTGAAATTTATGCGGATGAAACCCAGCCCCCGGTGGGATTGTTGCAAGCCTGCGCGGCATCGGGCCGATTGGACTTCAAACGATGTATCGTATTTCACAGCCTTTCTAAACGTTCTAATGCGCCGGGCTTACGCTCTGGATTTGTGGCTGGGGATGCTGACATTGTGCCGCACTTATCATGGCAGTGCCATGTCGTTAGCCGTGCAAGCTGCGAGCGTTGCAGCTTGGGAAGATGAAACCCATGTCGCTGCTAATCGTGTTTTGTATCGGCAAAAATATGATGCGGTGATGGAAATTCTCGCACCGGTTATGCCCGTCACCCGTCCACCCGCCGGTTTTTATCTATGGCTTCAAACGCCGATGGGCAATGAAAATTTTGCTCGTGATTTATTTGTGCAACAAAATGTCACGGTTTTACCGGGCAATTTTTTATCACGCACGGCTCATGGTATTAATCCGGGGCAAAATCGCATTCGCATGGCTTTGGTTGCCCCGCTAGATGAGTGTGTCGAAGCGGCGCAACGCATCGGTACTTTTATTACAATGAACACTTGATAATTGAAGGAGTTCAACTATTAGGGAGCTCAGTAGTTCAATAGTTCACAAAAGTTCCAAAACGTCAAGAGACAACCAAAAAATAATGTTCCAAACAACAATACCCTGGCCGTTTTCGTTAATAGCAAATCACAAATAGCGAATAACGAATACACTTCACTTCATGTAAAAACAATCTTAATTAATATATAGTTTTTCAGAAAAATAATTTCATAAGCCATAACGGATAGCATCCCTTCGAGGGATACTATCCGTGAAGTTATTTATCTGAACATCTATATGTCTTATGCTCTGATAAATTTTGACGTTAAACCACAACAAATTCAGCACTTCACTTATAACTGACTCAAAGATAAAGTAATTCTCTTAATATTACCCAATCTACGCAAAAGTTGACAGATCCGCAAAAACTTTTGCGTAGCTCCCATTCACCATGTTAATTTATTATTCTCGAATTAAAAATACATTGACGCAAAAACCCAGTTTTTACCAAAAACTTGGTTTCGATGCTCATGTTTTTTATGCACAAAAAACTTTAGCCTCGAATTGGGTTAAAGTTTTGGGGTAGTTATTTATTTGGTATTCCCTAATTCGACTTTGTCAGATGACACCTAAGTCATTGATTTGACTAGATTCGCCAATGTTGAAGATTCTTTATAAATCAATTAGTTATGTTAAATATGACCCAGTAGAACTAACTAATAACTCTGATATATAGACGTTCAGAAATTTAGGGCAAAACCGTAAAGCGTTTCCAAAACGCTTTACGGTTTCTAACTGAAATTATTTGGTAAAAACCTTCGAGGTTTGGTGCAGAATTTTTTTGGACATTGATAACTGGTAACAAGTACAACTTCTTTCCGGATTTGACGGATTTTTTTGATAACTGATAACTGATAACTGATAACTGATAGCTAATATGACTAATTTACAAACCATTATCGAACAGGCCTTTGAAAAACGTGCCGAACTTAACCCACACAATGTTAGCCACGAAATTAAAGAGGCCGTCACTGAAACACTTGGTTTACTCGATCAGGGCACGTTGCGTGTTGCTGAAAAACAACAAGATAAATGGGTTGTCAATCAGTGGGCCAAAAAAGCGGTTTTGTTATCGTTTCGCCTTGAAGACAATGCTTTCATCAAGGGCGGCTTTACCAATTACTATGACAAAGTGGCACCCAAGTTTGCCGATACCAGCTCGCGTGATTTTCGTGAGTCTGGTGTGCGTGTCGTGCCACCAGCCACAGTGCGCAAAGGAGCTTACATTGCCCCCGGTGTTGTGTTGATGCCTTCTTATGTGAATATTGGGGCTTATGTCGATAGCGGCACAATGGTGGATACATGGGCGACTGTTGGCTCCTGTGCCCAAATTGGCAAAAATGTCCATTTGTCAGGCGGCGTGGGGATTGGTGGCGTTTTGGAACCGGTACAAGCGGGCCCCACGATTATTGGAGACAATTGTTTTATTGGGGCACGTTCTGAAGTTGTGGAAGGTGTGATTGTTGGTGATGGCGCGGTGATTTCTATGGGCGTGTACATTGGGCAAAGCACCAAAATCTATAACCGCGAAACGGGGGAAGTGAGTTATGGTTATATTCCACCCGGCTCGGTGGTGGTATCGGGCAATCTGCCTTC
>QNER01000962.1 GCA_003646175.1 Candidatus Parabeggiatoa sp. nov. 1 | reverse complement strand
GTCATTAACTAAATGAGAAAGTCGTTTGCCACTATACACAATCATGGCGAGATTGGTTTTGGTATTGTCGGCTAATTTACCGGTAGCTCCGTCTATCAACGATTCGGCAAGGCCAATAATGCCGTTGAGGGGTGTTCTTAGCTCATGGGACGTATTGGCTAAGAATTCATCTTTGAGTTTGTCTAGTTGTTGTAATTCCCTATTGTTTGCTTCCAAGGCATTAAATGACTCTTGTAATTGAACAGTCATTTCGTTGAAAGTGTCGGCGAGAACACCAAATTCATCCTGACTTTTGATGTCAATAAAGGTATTAAAATCACCGTTATGAAGTTGTTGTGCGCCGGCCTGTAACTTGGCGAGAGGTTGCCCTAGCCAACGCGCTATACCAGCGGCCATCATCAATGACAACACAATACTTGCCCCAATAATCATAAGACAAATGTGCCACAATCGATTCAGTTGATTTACTTCACTGGTCACATCGTAATCAAGCGCCAAAACAGCAATGACTTGCCCCTGTGCATCTTTAATCGGAACAATCGCTGAAAGAAAGGTACCCCATTGGTCTGTGTAATAGTCAGTGGTCTCAACTGTCCCATCAAATGTCCGCAGTGCCTCCAAGGGAGGACGATATAACAGACCTATGGGGGTTTCATTACCAGACTCGTCATAATCCGCATCTGCTAGAAATGTCAACAAATTAAACTGGCTGTATTCGGACCATTTGACAAGCAAGTAAGCATAAGTTACCAGATAAGGGTCGGTTGGATTGGGTGACAAACGTTCTAATTGCCCTAATTGCGTTACTTCCCGACGAGTACCGGCTTTAATTTGCCTGAGTGTTTGCACTAGGGTTTGAAAATCAGCCGAAGCCATGTAAGTGGCAGCCACCTCAGGTGGTAGTCCTTCAATCGTTTCACCTTCGGGTAACTCTTTCATCTTGTCAGTCAAGGGCAAAGCCTGTTTTTCGAGGCTCTGCGTCAGTTGCTTTATCCTTTCTCGCTGTGCTTGGTCAAATAAAAACGCACCTGTGCGCCCTATGTCAGATAGACGATTGACAGTTTGAGTGTAGACAAGCTCGTAGCTCACTGAGTAGAACAAGTAAACACTAAACGTTGTTATGCCAACTGCCAATAGCGAGATAGCTAATCCTATTTTGAAACCAAATGACATTTTCATCTCTTTTTCTCCTATAGATATTCAGATAATTAATTTAGTCTCCTTTAGGATACAGTAGCTCTCAGACGCTGTTGGCTGCGAAATTATTTTTCTGAAAATCTATAATTATTTATTGATAGTCTCCACAAAAAATCAGTGTAGGCATTAAAAAATCAGTGAGTTAGATTATGAATTTGAGGTGCCTATAGTTTTTCAGAAAATACCTAGCAAAAACCAAAAAGCGTTGATAAACCTTGGAGGTTTTTTAAGTACCAAAATATTTATCTGAAAAACGATAGAAAAGAACGAAAACCAAAAAACGCTCAATCGGTATTGAGTTGGTTTTCCAAGCAAGTATTTTAATAACGCGATGTTCAACTTTAAATCATAACTCATTGATTGATAATCGTAGGAGGGATTAAGCGAATACAATCAACAATAAAATGCTTAAAAAAGTAGAACATTAATAAAAATATTAATATTATAGAGGTGTTTCAACTCACCGCATTAATTGATTTGCAGGGACTACCGAATGGCGAATGAACAATTGAGGAACTTGCTTTGGTGCCGGTATTCCCTCTTTTTTGAAGGTGAGGGTGAGGGTGAGGGTGAGGGTGAGGGTGAGGGTGAGGGTGAGTAAAAACAATAATTTACATGGATATCTTTTCCCGCCCACCTAAAAGCCAAAGCAAGAGGCTCAATTCTTAATTGCCCAATTCCTAAATCAGGAAAAAACTTGTTGGAGAATTATACTGGGCACCGTTATAAACTTGGTTTTTTGGTCATTTATAGCGAAACGATAAATATTGAGTAATTTCAAGAATCTTCCTCACATCCGTTCTGAATGACAAAAGCGCAATTTGTGCAGGTGCGAAGTCTATAAATTTGGATAATTATCATTAATTTGTGTCATACTTGACTGTTCTTGGAACAACATAGACCTTTAACGTTTTTCCAAGAAGCGTTGACATGCGAACACAAATTAACGGTAGGTCTTTTACAATGTCCACGGTCTATGCAAATTTAAAGCCAAAGAGCAAAGAACCAAGGTGGCATCAACTTTTGATGCGAATCCAAGGTTCTTATTTTCCATCGCCCTATAGGCAAGCTGAAAAAGACAATCAATTTGAAAATACGGTGAGGCTGGCTATTCGCTCGCTAGACAGAATGAAGCATCAGCGGGATAAGTGCTATCTTGGCAAACCTGAACAACTCGATTTTGAGCAATGCAGAACAGAGGCGACGTTGCCGGAACAAATGGCAGAAGATATTGAAACTGTCATCAGGCAACTGGTCGATTTTTTCAATGGGATGGTGAACTGGAATCATCCTTTCGCCATGGCAAACGTGATGCCACCTCCCACTATCCCCTCCATCATTGCTAATACGTTGGCGGCGGTTTTTAATCCCGATATTTCATCCGATGACTTCTGTTGGAACGTGGCTGCAACCGAAATCGAAGCGGTTGCCATCATGGCCCAACTCATTGGTTATGATCAACGCCAAGCCGGCGGCATTTTCACTTTTGGGGGCACGGGCAGTTCCTTATACGCTACCAAGTTGGCGCTCACCAAATGTTTAGGCTTAAATTCTCGATACGAGGGTATTCGCACTGATGCACAAGTGCTGATTTCTCAGGCGGGACACTATTGTCAGGAAAATTGTGCGGACTGGATCGGATTGGGGATGAAAAATATCCGTGAAATTGAGGTGGATAAAAACAACCGCATGAGTGTGGCGCATATGAAAGAAGTCATGCAAGCCTGTCATGCCGAAGGTAAGCCCATTGCGATGGTTGTTTGTACCCTTGGTACTACGGATGCTTTTGCTATCGATCCTATCTATGAGATAAAACAAGCCATTGACGAATTCGCTACCCAATACCATCAAACTCGCCCCATGCTCTATGCGGATGCTGTCATCGGATGGCCTTGGACGGCTTTCAGGGATTACGATTTTAGCCAAAATCCCCTACAGTTTTCGGAAGAAGCGGCTAGAGTGCTTAAGGAGTGTTATGAGCAAATTCAATACATTCATCTGGCGGATGCGGTGGGGTGTGATTTCCACAAAACGGGCTGGAGCCCTTACAATTGTAGCCTGTTTATGGTAAAAAATCGCCAAGATTTTGAGCTTTTACAGCATGACTTTCAGGGCGGCTCCTACTTGTATAATTTAGACGAATATCATCCGGGCACATTCACGTTAGAAACCACTCGAGCCGGTGCCTATTCACTCGCCGGCTGGGCCAATCTCAAACTGTTCGGGCGTGAAGGGCTGCGAGTCATGTTGGGCCATCTGGTTGAAGTACAAATTAATTTGCGCCGCCGTTTGCACAAACAATCCACAACCGTCTGCGTGAATCCCAATAATCATGGCGCTGTCACCCTGTTTAGAGTTTATCCGCGTGGCGTGAATGCAGAACAACAATACCAACGTGAATTGACAAACCCTGCCTACCGTGAACAATTGCAGGAACACAACAAGTTGCAAAAAGCAATTGCCACCGAAATGCGTAAAATGTTACGGGAGAACGGCGAAAATGCGCCAGCCATCAGTCTGACTGAAACTTACCGC
>QNER01000961.1 GCA_003646175.1 Candidatus Parabeggiatoa sp. nov. 1 | reverse complement strand
GGGAGGTGAAGTGTGGGATTTCTTTGGGGGGTTGTTATGGGATTGCACGTATTTAAACCCCCTGGATGAACTTCAGTCTGAACTCTGAACTAGGCTTATGTGCGATTTAGGGATGATTGGTCATAAGCAGCACCCCACCCGCGATAAGTTGCGGGCGGCGGTACGTATTGTAAATCAAACGATCAATGTTTTAAAAGCTGCCCAGCACCCAGAGAAAACGTTTATCGGCCGGGCAGTGCACTTGCATTGATTGGTTTCACTTGACACCCACCGGTGTTGCCAAAACCACAATCCATCAATGAGTCCAACGTATTGTCCGGCTTTATGAGCATGGTGCGGACGCTGTTTGCATTGGACAATACGTGCGACGTTGGTTGAGATGGTTACCTAGATGGGTAAGGGTGGCACACGCGAAGTACGATTGCTAAGTCTCGGTAGGCCAAATGCCGGTTATGGCATCCACATACAGATGAAACTGAAACTCGCATCTTGATAAGCCCAACCATCTTTGCCGTTTGCAGCAACATCTATTGATTCTACAACAAACTCCGTTTTGCCTATGACATGCGTTGTAAACACATTGTCATAAGCCGGCGCATCCGCCTTTGTCGCCGTGGCCGCCGCTTGACATACCGGAATGTTTGGTAACGACGGCTTTAGCCTGATTTGATACACCCCCGTTGCGGTTTTCTTACAGGACCATCCCCCAGTGCCGACATTGATTGGTTTACAATCAGCATGGACACTCCCAAACAACATAGGCAGCTGAGTCGTAAAAGCCGGCACCGTTGGCACTGATAAACCCGTGGCCATCTGGAGATCCCCTGCGGCGACGTTCGTCATCGACAAAACTGCGAAAGTCCCAATGATTGTTCCACTAACCATCTTTGTCTTTGTCATAACTTCAGATCCTCTTGATTATTCCCTAGTTAGATACATATGTTTTTCTGACAGGGATTGTTAAGTAATAAAATAAAACCTAAATCTCCTATTAGATAGATTAATTTAATTTAATTAATGGCCGGCTTGATTACATTAATTTATTAAAGCTACCTAATAGTTACTACTTGCTAATAAGGAAGACGCGTGAAAATAATATTTCCACAAGATAAGCCAAGTATTTACTCTTAGCCACCTCGCAGATCGATTTTTTCCCACGACTACTTCCTATCAAGAATGCTAGCTGGTCTGATTATCTAGTGTATCTTCAAAACCAACTGTGCAACTTGATTCGGGTGGGCGATACGATACGAGCATTTAAATTTTGCAACTACTCAGCCCCAACGGGGCGAATTAATATAGCCAGTGTAACTACCTGGAACTTCCATTAATCCCTATCGTGCGTGCCATTACCTTCAGGGCTGGATCGTTGTTATTGTTGTGAAAAGGGCGCAGCCCTGGGCTTTAATAAAGCACCCTTTCAGGGCTGAGTAGTTACTAAATTTTTAGGGCAACACTGGTGGGCGCATTCCCATTTTCCATTCATTAAACATTACCCCGTCTTCGTTCCCTAATCTCGAATCGGCAGGCCGCTTTGAGTTCTGTACTGGTAATGAGTTAAGGGATGCTCCCGAAAGAACGTGCACTATACACTGGCTTTTCAAAGATGTCAAACACTTTCACCAAAAACATATTTCAAAAACCTGATGAAAACCATAAAGCCCCTGAGAATAAGGCTTAAAAAACTTGCCATCTTCATTATGTGTGCTACCAAAAATCATTTAATAGTGGGGGACAACATACTTCATACCTAAACGGGTTTTTATCTTTATATCAAATAGTTAAGTTGTTTTTTCGTGTATGAAGCCCTTTATGGTTGCCCCTCTGGACTCATTTTAAAGCCTTATACGTCATAAGAGCTTTTAAATGAAATGCGAAGACTCTTTATTCGCGATTCTCGATTAAAATACTTTTCATGGCCGTTAAAATAAATGCGAAGGCCTTTATTCGCGATTCGCGATTAAAATATTTTTCATGGCCGTTAAATGAAACGCGAAGGCGGTAGTTCGTTATTCGCGATTTGAAATTTTTCATGGCCGTTAAATGAAAGGGGCAACCACTAGGGATTGCCCCTACAATATAAAAGCTCAATGTAAAAGCAATCCTTTATGGTTGCCCCTGTGGACTCATTTTGAAACGTTGTGCGTAACATGAGTTACTAAAATCAATCGGTTACATTAACTACCCTTCAATAAGGGAATGTGCCCTATTTACACACCTATAATAACAATCCTGGTTGTTACGGATTTTGGGGGAGGCATTAGGAATGGACCTAGACGGGGTTGGCGCATCCCTCCACATTTTTCCCCAGGTTTCACCTTTTCAGCCAAAAGTTTTTCTCCGAAAAACTTTTGGCTGAAAGCCTATTCACATTCAACCCCTATCGGGGTTGGCGCATCCCTCCACATAATTATAGCCAGGGGCAACGCCCCTGGTTGATAGGTTTCAAAAACTTAGAACATCGAGTGTGATGAAAAGTCCAAACTAAAGTTTGAACTCCTGAAGAATAGCATAAGGTTAAAAAAACCCGTTCAGTTGACACATCTTCCTTTTACTGAATATAACACTGTCAGGCTCTTCTTTTTTAGCAGCGTGACTCTTCGAGACAACCGAATCAATGCATTGGTATCCCAACTGAGTTCAGTCAGATCCTCGTTTACACTGATAGCCACTTGACAATCTCGGTGTGCCACTATCAGAAAATCCTCCTTAGCAAAAAGCGCCATCACCGCAAAGCAGCCTTGCAAATGTTTGATAGTGAGTGTCATCGCTGAAAAGGGCGAAATTCCGTCTATCTCCAAATAATGGTCGAGAGTTGTTAAAAAAATTTCACCATCTGTTTGAGTATCGATATCCAACCACTCCGGTTGCCGATTTTCGATAACGCCATGGTAAGCAATAGCAAACCGTTCATTCGCGCACAGATGCGCAGAATAAGGTTTTTCCACGTCTTCTGGGCTTTTTGAACAAGTATAAGCCATGCCAAAATGCCCAGAAAGTGGCTGTTCTGGCAATTGTTTTTGTAACAGCTGTAAGCTGTAAGTATTTTGAGATTGAACACGCCCTTCCATTAAAGTAGCAATACCAATCTCCTTGAAATCGCCGTATTGCATATCTAAGCGTTGTAATCCTTCGAGCAGTGTCGGAGCGACATTGGTTTCGTGAAAAACCGCGAAAAAGCATTGATGCATCATTTTTTCCTTTATGAAAACCACGTTTTTTAAAAAAAAGCGAACCTCTCAGCGACTACCTGCAATGAAACCACTGTGGCGAGTATATAAGGGCCAAAATTCTGGAATCAACCTTAAATCATCAATTATTGAGCAATTATTTTTAACCGCTTGACAAATAATGGGTTTTAACCGTGATGAGTACATTTTAAACGCAAAAAAAACCGCCATGATTTTGAAAACCATGGCGGTTTGTTTAAGTTTGGTTCTGACAGATACCGTACTTTGAATCAAGAAGTTCCAGGGCGTTGCACTTAATTAATACTTAATTAATTCGTTTCCAAAACGCTTTACGGTTTCTAACTAAAATTATCTGAAAAACTCTAATTCGGTTTCCCATTGACTTTCATGCCAACCGTTTTTATTAGTAAGCCGTTTTATCGCTCCCACACCACCCGCTCAAAACCTAACGCCACCACACTAATTGTCTGGATCGGCAAATCCTCTACTAAGTATTTGCTCTTCAAGCGTTTTTCATAGTCTTGCAATTGCGCTTTCCCTTCG
>QNER01000960.1 GCA_003646175.1 Candidatus Parabeggiatoa sp. nov. 1 | reverse complement strand
CTTGCTACTCGGTGCCCCATTGTTGAAAGGTTCAAGAAAAAAAGTGGTTAAAGAATTGTTGCAGCCCTTGGAAAAAACCATGGATGGTAGTGTGATACTTAAAAACGGTCGTTTTTATTTAAATCTAGCTGGCACCGGCAATATAGAGATGCCACTGCTTGCAGAAGGCTTACGAAAACTGGCTATGGTGGCAATACTCATTTCTACCGGTTCTCTATTGGAAAAAAGTGTCCTGTTTTGGGATGAGCCAGAAACCAATCTTAACCCTAAGTTAATTCGCCTGGTAGCAAGTACCATTTTGCATCTGTGCAACAGTGGCATACAGGTTTTCGTGGCAACCCATAGCCTGTTTTTGGTGCGTGAACTAGAAATTCTTTCTGCTAACAAGCCGTTCAAAGAAGTAAAGCAACGTTATTTTGCTTTGGAACATACGGAACCGGGTGTGAATGTTCATCAGGGTCATTCAATAGAAGAAGTTGAGCCGCTAGTGTTGTTGGATGAGGAACTTCAACAGTCTGATCGGTTTATGGCAGAATAGCAAGCGTGATGAAAGTTATTATAGAAGGTAGGTTGAAATTTACTTTTAGTGAAGACTGTCATGTCAGTAAATACGATGACTGGTCTTTTTATCGTAACCAGTTCCAAAAAACCTGTGGCTCCGCCAAAGCCGTCGATATTGTTTGTGTCACCAATAACACTACTTGGTTGATAGAAATTAAGGATTATGGTATCCACCGCCGAACCAAATCGGAAGATATTGGCGATGAAATCGCCATCAAGGTTCGCGATACTTTGGCTGGACTGGTCGCTGCAAAGGTTAATGCAAATGCGAGGGATGAAAAACAGTTTGCCACGTTGGCACTACAACATTTAAAAACTATCCGTGTGGTTTTACATCTGGAACAACCTGCCAAGCATTCAAAATTGTTTCCTAAGGCGATAAACCCTGCGAATGTAAAACCAAAACTGAAGCTGCGACTTTCAGCCATTGATGCCCACCCATTGGTAGTTGATCACAATAGTCTGACAACCCATAAGAATTGGACGGTAGATGACACTTAAACCTGAGCGTGAAATTAAAGCCAAACCCCATAAATTTTACATTGGAAATATGAATATCAAAAAGGGCGAAATCCCGCTTAAATCCCTCCTCCTCATTTTTTTACTAACATCAATCACATTTTTAGCCTACTATCCCGCTTTAAACAATGGTTTTCAAACGTGGGATACGCGAAGCTATGTGATCGATAACCCCAATATCAAAGCGTTAACTTGGGAAAATATCCAGTGGATGTTCACCAGTTTTCATATGTCGAATTGGCATCCCCTCACTTGGCTATCACATGCCATCGATTATGCATGGTTTGGCCTGAACCCTTGGGGGCATCACTTCGTCAGTCTTGTCATTCACAGTTTGAACACCATTTTGCTGTTTATGCTGGTGATTGTCTTAATATCTTTTAAGCCTTCGGCCGACAAATCATCATCAGGGTTGTTTGCGCGTATAGACAATAAGACGTTGCTGGCTGCCAGCGTTGCTGCGATTTTGTTTGGAATACATCCACAACATGTTGAATCCGTCGTGTGGGTAGCGGAACGCAAAGATGTGTTATGTCTCTTTTTTATCTTGTTAGCACTGTTATCTTATGTGTTTTATAACGCAGCCCACACCATCAACGCACGTTTTGGTTGGTACTTATCAACACTGCTGTGTTTTGTGTTGGCACTGTTGGCGAAACCGATGGCGGTGACATTCCCCGTTATTCTTTTGCTGATGGATGTTTATCCATTGAATCGGACTCGACTTAGCACCTCACATCAACACAACAGTGTTTCTTACAAAAGGCTTGTGGTTGAAAAAATTCCCTTTTTTATGTTAACACTTTTTTCAGCCACTATTACCTTTTTGGCACAACATCAAGGAGGTTCTATCTCTGCCCTTGAATATATGGGGATACAAATTCGTTTATTGAATGCATTTAATAGTCTGATTTTTTATCTCTCCAAATTCATTTTTCCTATTGGTTTATCACCCTTTTATCCCTATCCGTCGTATAGCAGTTTTCACGAATACTATCCCAGCTTGATTCCAGTCATCGCCTTTTTTCTTATTACTTTTGTGTGTGGCTACCTTTGGACTAAGAAAAAGTATTATTGGTTAATGGCGTGGTTATTTTATTTGGTCACCCTATCCCCCGTTATTGGCATCATACAAGTGGGGGCTCAGGCCGCCGCTGATCGTTATGTCTACTTGCCAACAATACCTTTTTATATACTTATAGGTATTGGTATTGCTCGCCTGTTATACAACCAAACCAGAAAAGTCATAAAATGGGGGGTATTTATCAGTTTTCTGTTTATCGGTGTGATTTTTGTGCAATTAACCCAAAAACAAACGGTTATTTGGAAAAATGACTGGATATTTTGGAATTACATTGCGGCATATGCGCCTGATGCCCCGTTGCCACACTATAAGTTGGGCGTAATTTGTTCTGAGAATGGTCAGTATGAAAAAGCGATAGAGTATTATCACCTAGCCATCTCCAAAGACCCTAATAATTATATGTGGTATGCCAACCTTCCAATGGCTTATATTGACTTAAACCGGCTTCAGGAAGCACTGCATGTTCTTAAGCCACTCATAGAACTCAATATTAAGACTGCCCCCAGTCAGGATTATCTTTATTATGTTGAAGGGTTGATATACTTTAAACAAGGGCTGTTACAAAAAGCACAAGACTCGCTGAGAAAAGCGCTTGAAATTAATCAGGGGAATCAAAGGGCGCAAGAATTATTATTAGAAATTGCCAGTATATTTAGGACAAAACCTTCAAGGTTTCCAAAACCTTGAAGGTTTCTGGAAGGTTCTGGGCAAAACCTTCAAGGTTTCCTCTGGGCAAAACCTTCAAGGTTTCCAAAACCTTGAAGGTTTCTAACTGAAATTCAAGGTTTCCAAAACCTTGAAGGTTTCTAACTGAAATTAAATTATTTATTTATGGTTTAAACGTCAGGAAAACCAAGACGACTGAACACTTTTCAAGGTTAAAGTTTTTAGGGCCCTAAAAACAGTTAGCTTTGAAAGATAGTTATTGGGCACGAGCGAGTGAATTCTTTCTAAACCACTGAGTTTATTACATACTTATGTAATACGTTGATTTGAAATATAAATATATAACCTATTGAATTATAGGCCATTTAATTCACGAGGCACTAAAAAAATATTTATCCATAGAAATAGTGGCATAGCTTATGCAAGGTATATATTTCAGACTTCCTAATCTATAGAGGATCTGTTTTGTTTTTTTTGGTATTGCTAAAAGTATTTCACAAGTCGAAGTTAACGGATACTATCCCTTTGAAGGGATAGCATCCGTTTCGTTACGTTATTTTTCTGAAAATCAATCTATAAAATGGAGGAATCAAGAGAATGAAAAAAACACGTGGATTTACGATTATTGAACTGATGATTGTGGTGGGCATTATTGGTGTCATAGCCAGCATTGCAATCCCTATCTACCGGGATTATATGACCCGTGCCAAAGTAGCAGAAGCAGTGAATTTACTAGGAGGGCTTAAAAGTCCGATGTTAGAGTACTACCACAACATCGGTACATGGCCTTCCATTGCCAACGTAGGTGGTAGAACCAGCGGCCGTTATACCAGCCTCATCAAATCGGGTGGGCCTATCATCGAGGGTGGCACTACTACAATTTATTGGATAGAAGCGACCATGAAGGGGG
>QNER01000959.1 GCA_003646175.1 Candidatus Parabeggiatoa sp. nov. 1 | reverse complement strand
CATTCTGAAAACAGAGCATCCAAGATTCCCAACAATCCTTCTATATTTTGAATGGAAGCGGGAATGGGATGCTTGATAAAACGTTTTTTATCAAGTTTGCCTGTGCCAAAAATTACCCGTCGTGACAATAAACAAAATTAAATAGGAGTCCAAGATTTATCTTGGATGTCCAAACTAAAGTTTGGACTCCTTTTTCAGCCCTTTACGGCGTAAAAAACTGCGGCAAGCAGCAGTTGGCTATTGTCTATCTGCCATATCACATTCATAAGGTGTTCCATCATCTTCAGGCAGATTCTCAACAGTTCCTTCATGCATAGGCAATTTATTGACAGTCACAACGCCCATCCATGCACTTAGCAGTAATTGCGCCTGATGTTGATAGATTGGCAACTGGGTTGTCTCTGTGAGCCGTTCACAAAAAGTCGGTAGCCATTCACCAAGATGTTCAAAGCTAAATGAGCTTAGCGCATCGTGAGTGGTGCGAGTCGTTTCTTGATCTTGCGCCCTTGCCAACATCACTAATAACATCGCGAAAAATTCAAGTTCACCTACCAAATGATCCGCTTTTTCGCCGGCATCTTCAGACAATTCAAAACCAAAAGCCCGGTAAAAACCGGCAATATCAGCTAACAAAACCCCTTTGTCGCGCCGTATAAAACCCGATTCATTGATAGGACAAGCCACACTCGCTTCAAACAAACGGTTATATTCTTCTGTCCAAATAGCTAAACCGGTTGCTTGTGCTTGTTGGCGGATTTGTTGATAGGTTTCGCTAAGCGTTTTTTGCTCTGGCAAGCCTGAATGACTTAATAATTCTTGAATATCAAGCACTTCAATGCCAAGCAGAAACCGCAGATCATCGGATGGCGGGGCAAACATTTGGGCGAGCAAAAGTAATAAATCAGCCTGTGCCAGTAATGCGACATGCCCGGTTTCTTCGTTAGCATCTGCAGCCGACGCAGTTGAAGACGGCATTTCCTTAAACCATTTGATGGGTTCAGGATCGAGGCCTGGATATTGACTTGGTGTTGTCATAGACATGCGTTTTCCTAAATATTTATTTGACAGGAGTCCAAGATTCATCTTGGCAGGAGTCCAAGATTCATCTTCGATGAGGATAAAAAATGAATCCAATAGCCAACATTCTACAATCTTATGAAGTGATGATTTTAGATGGTGCTTTGGCTACCGAACTGGAAAATCGGGGTTGTGAACTAAATGATCCCCTATGGTCAGCGAAAATATTATTAGAACAACCAGAATTAATTAAACAAGTCCACGCCGATTATTTTGCAGCCGGTGCCGACTGCGCCATTACGTGCAGCTACCAAGCCAGCTTTGAAGGATTTGCCCGACGTGGATTTGGCGAAGAAGCAGCAGCCGACTTGATGCGCTTATCGGTGCGGTTAGCTGTGGCAGCCCGCGATGAGTTTTGGTGCAATCCGGCTAACCGAACTGATCGGGCTAAACCGATTATTGCGGCTTCTGTCGGCAGTTATGGTGCTTATCTCGCTGACGGTTCGGAATATCGGGGTGATTATGGCTTAAGCGAATCGGAATTAATTGACTTTCACCGCCCACGTTTATCAGTGTTAGCGGGTGCCGAAATTGACATGATTGCCTGTGAAACCATTCCCTGCCTACTTGAAGCCCAAGCACTGACTCGCCTCATCGCCGAATTTCCTCAGCTAACAGCTTGGATCAGCTTTAGTGCCAAAGATGAAATCCATATCAGCCACGGCGAAACGTTGGCTGACTGTGTTGCCTGGTTGAACGCCTATCCCCAAATAGTCGCTGTGGGCATCAATTGCAGCCCACCTAAATATATGCCAGGCCTGATCAAAGCCGCTCGTTCAAAAACCAACAAGCCGATCATAGTCTACCCTAACTCCGGCGAAACTTATTCGACGGAGAACCAAACTTGGTTAAGCCACGGCGAACCTGACAGCTATCACCAGTTATCTCAATACTGGCATCAATGTGGCGCACAAATTATCGGTGGCTGTTGTCGCACCACCCCGGCAGACATTAAACAGATAGCAAACTGGGCGCGAACACCATAAAAATAACCTAAACCAAATATTTTGGTTGGAGTCCAAGATTTATCTTGGGCTTACCAAACTAAAGTTTGGACTCCTTTTTATGGAATAGTACTTACTACTTCGCCTTAGGCTGACTTTTAGCCTGTTCCAACGCAATTTCCTTTAAGGCTTGGAAGGAACCATGACTAGATGTACCTTCAATGGCTTTAACCGCCAATTCTTGAGCCTGTTTAAGAGCGGCTTCCAATTGTTTGGAAAATTTATCAATTTGGCTCACTTGATTAGCCACCTGTTCTTCTAACGCCCTAATTTTCAATTGAGAAACTTCTTCATCACCGGCAAATTCTTTACCCAGTAAATCAGCCTTAATTTTGGCTTGGTAACGCGCAATATTGGTACCTTCTTCTTTGGCTTTTTTGATAGCCATTTCCAATTCCTTCGGAAAACGTTCAACCTTGCTTTTGAATTCTTCAAATTGCGTTTCACGTTCTGCCAGTCCTTTCTCCCGTTCTTCCCAGAGTTTACGGTGGCTTTCGTCAAGTGCTTGTAAAGCTTGTTGTTCTTCCTTCAGTTGCTGAGCGTACTCTTCGTCACTCATGCCACGTTTCAACGTTAAGTCATAATGATATTCCGTATCTTCCCGATTTTTGGCGGTACTATCAAGCTTTTCTTGTTCTTGCCAATGTTGATCAGTTTCTTCTTTTTCGGTTTGCCAGGCTTGATTTTTTTCAAGCCACGTTTTTTCAGAATCTTCGCGCTTTTGTTTGAGCGTGTCTTGATACTGCGAAGCTTCATCTCCATACTGTTTAAGCAAGTTGCTTAAAGTATCTTCTTCAATGGTAAGACTATATAAAGTGGCTAACCGACTACTTTCAGCCTCAACATTGGTGCGAACGTCTTTCAGACTGGCGGCTTCCACAAGCAAATGGGTAGATAATTGGCTTAAAGCCGTATTGAATTTTTCACCCAGCTGCCCAAGCGCATCAATTACTTCTTTCATCGATGCCTGTGCATTGCCATCTTTAGGTAAAAATTGCGCCTCTTTGGTTTGAGTCATTTCCATTTCCTTTTTGGAAACCTTGGATGGATTGGACGGCGGTGCTGCAGCGGTTTTAGTAGCACCGGTTGTTGCAGGCGGTGTCGCCAAACTTTTCTGTTTGGCATCTAATTCTTTATAGGCAGATTCTAATTCTTTATAAGCCTCAAGAATTTCAGCCTTCGTGTTTCTGGGTTGTACTTTTTTAACCATTCTTTAAATGCCTGTTTTAACGTGATGTGCATTTATAACGCCGTTTTTTCGTACAAGGTTCGCCTTGTACTCCTGAAATAAACAAGCCGTGATGCTATCGCTTTTTTTGCGATAGTATCACTAAAACAAATGAATCGCAAAAGTGATACTATCGCCAAAAAAAGCGATAGCATCACGAAATAACTTGAACCATACTATTTATTTTTTTCAGCGGCTTTAGACTGTCCCGCACTAGACACCGCTGTCATGGCAAGTTGTTGCATCTGCTGTGATGCCACTTGTAATTGTTCTGTCAATTGAGCAATCCGTGCTTTTTGTTCTTCCACTGTCTTGCTGAGAGACTCAATTTGGAGTTCAAACGCTTTGCGCTTGGATTCCCTCTCTTTTTCTAACAACTTCGCCTTGTTTTCCTCATCCTTGTGGGTATCCTTTATCGCCGCCTCACGGGTTTTATTCAT
>QNER01000958.1 GCA_003646175.1 Candidatus Parabeggiatoa sp. nov. 1 | reverse complement strand
TTCATGCGTCTGCGGAATTTGCGCGACTAATTCTTCTGGCATGGGGGGGCGGTTGGCTTTGTATTCAGGATACCAATCTTCACGAAACGTTTTGCCTTTGGCATCAAACACAACAGCGGCATATATCGGCTGATACTCATTTAGCAAACTTTTAAGCATATTCGTCATGCCATAAACGGCCCCGGTTGGTATACCTTGGGAATTGATCAGGGAAGGCACCGCGTGAAAGGCACGATAAAGGTAAGAAGAACCATCGACTAGAATTATGGTATTTTTGTTCATTTTTATTGACTTGGGTTTTGGATGAGAGAATAAATAAGGTGGATGCGCACAGTGGATATGCACAAGCAGGGAGCCTGGATTTTAAAGCCCCAACGGGGCGATATTAATATAGCCAGGGGCAACGCCCCTGGATTTTAAAGCCCCAACGGGGCGATATTAATATAGCCAGGGGCAACGCCCCTAGATTTTAAAGCCCCAACGGGGCGATATTAATATAGCCAGGGGCAACGCCCCTGGATTTTAAAGCCCCAACGGGGCGATATTAATATAGCCAGGGGCAACGCCCCTGGAACTTGGTAAGTTTTTTTATTTTTTTCGTACAAGGTTCGCCTTGTACTCCTGAGAATCGTACAAGGTTCGCCTTGTACTCCTGAGAGACGACGATAACATTGTCAAGTTAAATAGATACCATTAGGCTGGGGGGATTTCTACTAACCATGATTTAAATTCTAATAGTGTCGATAATTGACGTAATTTATTGACATCATAAGGTTTTAATTTTAATTGCAGCGGGCTGTGTGACAGCGGCACATCACATTTAATCGTCAACAATTGTCGTGTCAATGGTAAATGTGGCAAAGCTTCACGTAACTTTTCTCCCACTCTACCCTGAATTTGAGTCGCCTTTGCCACGACTGCGTCTAAACTGCCATAAGTCTTAAGCCATTTGACGGCCGTACTAGGACCCACTGTTTTGACACCGGGCACATTATCCGCTTTATCGCCGATTAAACTGAGGTAATCCACGATTAATTGAGGCGGTATACCAAACTTCTTCTGCACCCCTTGTATATCTAAGCGAGTATTTTTCATGCTGTTGATCAGCGTGATAGAAGGGTTAACGAGTTGGGCAAAGTCTTTATCGCTACTAAAAATAAACGTATGCATACCCGCAGCTTCGGCTTGTTTCGCCAACGTGCCTATCACATCATCGGCTTCTACGCCGCTTTTCATTAATAAAGGAAAACCCATTGCTTGTACGACTTCATACGTCAGCGGGATTTGCGCAACTAATGCTTCTGGCGTGGGCGAACGGTTAGCTTTATATTCAGGATATAACTCGTGACGAAACTTTTTGCCTCTGACATCAAACACGACAGCGGCATACATGGGCTGATAGTCATCTAGCAAACTTTGCAGCATATTACCCATGCCATAGATTGCGCCCGTTGGCATTCCTTGAGAATTGCTCAGGGAAGACACGGCGTGAAAGGCACGATATAGGTAAGAAAAACCGTCTACTAGAATTAAGGTATTATTGTTCATTATCATTTTTAGTTGAAGGGTTCCGACACTGGCGCGGTGGGAGCGATAAAATACTCATGACAACTACCATTTGTCAATTCCGGATCATTCAATGTTCTCGTTTTTTTTTATTAACATACTGATTTATAATGTCAATCCGTGGCTGTTCAAGTTTTTTAGCTTGACAATGTTTTCAATTTAACTTGACAATGCTATATAAGCAGGAGTACAAGGCGAACCTGTATTTTATCAGGAGTACAAGGCGAACCTTGTACGAGAGGGCTGCGCGGTTTTTTTCCCACTTAACCGACTGTTTGGTAGTCCCTACAAACCAGTGGAGGTGTTTAAACGGTGATAATTTAAAATTAATAATTATAAACTGAGAATCAAACAATGGCAATTATAAATTATGAACCACCATTTACAATTCAAAGGTACACCGCCAAAAAATCAACCTCCTTAAGCCTTGTCTGCGTTTTGAAATGTTTAAATGCCCAAAAGATTAACCAAATATATTAACCAAATTACTTTAAAATTAATGGGTCTTTATAGCTCAACATACTAATGTAACTCATTGATTTTTATGACCTCCACTGGTTTGTAAAAACTACCGACTGTTTTGCGTCAATCATTTATACCGACTTAACGTAACCTATTTGGTAACTACTCAGCCCTGAAAGGGCACTTTATTAAAGCCCAGGGCTGCGCCCTGGGATCCCATTTTAATGCGCCCTTTCAGGGCTTTAAATCATAAACACCTGCACCTGGGGCGTTGCCCCAGGCTATAATAATTCGCACACTTCGGTGCTGAGTAGTTACCCTATTTGAATTAGGCAACTCCCAAATAATAAAATACCAATGACGAAAGTGATGCTATCGCTTTTTTGGCGATAGTATCACTTAAAGCGAATTGTGCGTTGGTATATTTATTTGAGCGGCCTTACTAATTACCATTAATCGTTGATGTTCAAGTTTTTATCGCCTTTGTTTATAACTACAAGCATTGTTTATAAGAAAGGATAGGATAAGAGCGTCTCAACGTGAAATGATTACCTTCTTCCATGTGCATGAAAGTAGGTTTATTGTTGTCTTAAGATATTTTATTCTTCTTTAGAAGCGGTTTTGAAAAAAACGTCACGGGCTGATTTATAAGGTTTAGAAAATTTCAATATTTTTAAATCAATCTCATCACATAATGTAATAACTGGTAACAAGTACAAACTCTTTCTGGAATTAACGGATTTTTTGATCACGGATCACAAATACAACTTCTTTTTGGATTTTACCGTTTTTTTGATAACGGATAACGGATAACTGATACCATGCAAATAAAACGTTTTAAATTCGATGATCACAAAAGAAATTGGCATATTGAAGAAACTGTTTTTGAGCACTTCAATTTATTAGTGGGGATTTATGGTGTCGGTAAAACCAGAATTCTTAAAGCACTTGAACGGGTTTCTGAGGTTGCGACGAATGGTGACTATAAACTGGATGGGGTAGCATGGGAAATTGGGTTTTTACATGCTAACCATGAATATGAGTGGCAGTTAAAAAGTGCTTTCGCACCATTTTCCAAAAATGGCGAACTGGCTTCAATTATGTTTGAAAGAATTGTGATGAAAAATGGCGAGCAACCCGTCACGCTGGTGGAGCGTTCTGAAAACACCTTTCTACTGAATAACGAAAAAGTGCCCAAACTCAAAAAAACGGAAAGTGCGGTGACCCTATTTTCTGAAGAGGCTGGTATTGCGCCAATTGGTGAGGCATTTAAACAAATTATTTTTAGTGAAACCTTGCGGCGGAAATCCCTTAACGCTCAGGTAAATCCAGAAGATTTGATAATAGAAACGAACCAATCTTTGGAAACCTTTAAAGAGAATTTGGTACAACAGCCCACTGCTATCAAAGCCTATCAATTCCAACAGTTCTATCCCCAAGAATTTAGTTTGATAAAGCAATATTTTACCGACATTTTTTCGTCGGTTGAAGATATCAAAGTCACTGTCACCAGAAAAACGGAAGGATTTGACTTTTATTTCAATATCAAGGAAAAAGCGTCTAACGAATGGATCCTTCAGCCGGAAATGTCGTCAGGCATGTTCCGTACTTTAGTCCATTTAACCGAACTGGTTCTGGCACCTGATAAGTGTGTGGTGGTGATTGATGACTTTGAAAGCCATTTAGGGGTTAATTGTATGCCGGATTTAACCGATTTTGTGATGAGCA
>QNER01000957.1 GCA_003646175.1 Candidatus Parabeggiatoa sp. nov. 1 | reverse complement strand
GATACGGAATTAATGCAAACTCTCATTGCTCAAGTCCGTCTGCAACATGAATCCGTTGCCAATGGACTCAGTCAATTGGAAAAAGAACTTCAGTATGAGCGTTTGTTAGAGTTAATTGAGCAGGCACAAACATAGAACTCGATGTTCAAGTTTTTGAAACCTATCAACCAGGGGCGTTGCCCCTGGTTGATAGGGGCAACCCAACGCAAAAAACTTGAACATCGAGTAGAAGTTCACAAAATCGAATTTTTTGTAATGCTCAACAGATCTTGCACATTTGTCAGGCCTTATGCTGGGGTATGTCTGCTTCGCCTGACTCCAAAAATTATCTTATCTCTTAGTTGGCTTCCAAACTAAGACGGGACACTTTGGAAGAAAGATGAATGGAGACGTTTTATCATTATCAACAAAGCTGTCCCACTTTAGGCGGATAGCCTCGATGATTCCTACCATACTATAAACGGCTAGTTCTAAAAATCCGAAAAAGTTGTTTTAAGGCAATCACATGAGCAATATAGAAAAAATGACCCCATCAACCAGCGGCAATATTCTACTTGTAGATGATACAGTCGCCAATTTAAAGGTTTTAACCCAAACGTTGATAGAACGGGGTTATAAAGTACGTCCTGCCACAAGTGGCAAACTGGCGTTAAAATCGGTCCAATCCACCTTACCAGATTTAATTTTACTGGATATCCAAATGCCGGAAATGAATGGCTATGAAGTTTGTGAAAAATTAAAAGCGGATGATAAAACACGCGATATTCCCGTGATTTTTATTAGTGCTTTGGATGAAGTGTTTGATAAGGTGAAAGCTTTTACGGTGGGTGGCGTGGATTACGTGACTAAACCTTTTCAGACGGAGGAAGTGCTGGCGCGTGTGGAAACCCATTTGAAAATGCATCGGTTGCAACAACAATTGGCGGAACAAAATGAAATAATCACAGCGGAAAACTTGCGAATGCGTGCTGAGTTAGAAGTCACACGCCGCATACAACAGATGATATTGCCCACGAAAACGGAACTTGAGCAAGTCATCGGATTGGATGTGGCTGGTTTTATGGAACCCGCTGACGAAGTGGGTGGTGATTATTACGATGTTTTACAACATAATGGACGCATTATGTTTGGTATCGGTGATGTGACGGGACATGGTTTAGAAAGTGGCATGTTGATGTTGATGGTGCAAATGGCTGTGCGTACTCTGTTAAGCCATAATATTTATGAGCCTTCAACCCTATTAACCGTCATCAATCATGCGCTCTATGGTAATGTCAATCGCATGAATTCTGAAAAAAATTTAAGCTTGTCTTTAATGGATTATCATCAGGGGGTTTTGACCATAAGCGGACAACATGAATATATCATTGTGGTGCGAAATGGCAAGCTTGAACAGATAGACACAGCCGATTTAGGTTTTTGGATTGGATTAGAACCCGATATCAAGGATTTTGTAACACAAAAACAAATCGTGTTAAATGCGGACGATGTGGTGGTGCTTTATACCGATGGCATTACTGAAGCGGAAAATATTGACGGGGAACTATATGAACTAGAACGGCTTTGTGAGGTGATAAGTCAGAACTGGCAACGTTCTGCCAATGAGATTAATCAGGCTATTGTTGAGGATGTGCGGCAATTTATTGGGGAACAAACTGTCTTTGATGATATTACGTTGCTGGTGGTTAAACAGAAATAGGTGGCTTAACCTCTTTTATACTCGATGTTCAAGTTTTTGGTAAGCCGTTGATTTAAAAATAAATATTAATTTTTGTGCATAAAGATTAATTTCATTAAAATATTTTTGTGCATAAAAATTAATTTCATTAAAAATAAATTAGTTACATATATAAACACTAAATGAAGTGATTGCCGCAAAGTCAAATAACATCAAAAACTTGAACGTCGAGTTATAGTTGTCCAGAAAATTCTGGCGCAGACTTTCAAGGTTTGCCAGAGACGGTTCAAATAACGCTCTCCAAAAAGTTCATGTATTTTCAATAAGATACCGACAGTGCCTTTGTAAAGCCTTGTAAACAATAAAATTTGACAACCGATGACAAGCGCGATGCTTCAAATTTTTAAACGGATACTATCCCTAAGAAGGGATAGCATCCGTAAAATTAATTTATAAAAGACAAAGCTTTAGCTGGTTTAGCGCCTAAAGGCTGGGCTGATGAAAAGGAGCTGTATTTAAACTAATACCAATTTTACGGATGCTATCCCTTCTTAGGGATAGTATCCGTTTTAACAAGGCGCGCAAAAACTTCTATATATTTGTATTAACTAATACCAATTTTACGGATGCTATCCCTTCTTAGGGATAGTATCCGTTTTAACAAGTTTTTGCGCGCAAAAACTTCTATATATTTGTATTAACTAATACCAATTTTACGGATGCTATCCCTTCTTAGGGATAGTATCCGTTTTAACAATAGCGAACACAATTTAATTTATATAGTTTTTCAGAGAAACCGTAAAGCGTTTTGGAAACGCTTTACCGTTTTGCCCTAAATCTGCTATAGATATTCAAATCTTCACCCAAATGGGTGAAAGTCACGGATGCCGTGAAACCTCCTTTTCACCACCTCACCTAAAGACTCGGCTCCTTCAACGTAAATGGAGGCTCGAAGCTTTAGCTGGTTTGTTTATGGAGCCTAGCCTTCAGGCGGCGCAAACCCCATAAGCATCAAAGCAAGGTTTTTGCGTGCAAAGTTTTAGGCTACTTACTCATGTTACGCGCAACGCTTCAAAATGAGTCCAGAGGGGCAACCATAAAGGATTGCCCCTACATTTAATGATATATTGTAGGGGCAATCCCTTTGCGGTTGCACCGAAGCGGTTGTCCCCGCCGCGCAAGCCCTTTCACCAAACATCACTATGGTATGGAACTTTCCGCTTTATTGCACAAACTGTGACATCTTCGAGCAATGTGCGTAACATCAGTTATATACTCGATGATCAAGTTTGCAACGAACGCCATGAGCTAAACCTCATGGCTAAAAGCTTAAGTACCCTAAAGGTGGGGTGTTAAATCTGACGTGGTTTTGCTCAGTTTTTTTCACCAAACGATTGTTCCATTATAAAACTCACAGTAACTCACGCGATGTGCAACTTTATTTTGTAACGGGTTGATTTTTAAGGTCTAGTGAGTTTCGCAGCGCAAACGCCATCAAAATATATCCCAAAAATTCAATATGCACACGGCGTGTAACTCGATATTTGAAATCCGATTTTGGGGAAAAATCGGCTTTCCCGCAGCTTTGATATTAAAGAAATCCGATTTTGGAGAAAAATCGGATTGGGAGCCGTTGGCCCAAAAATAGGGTGAAAAATAAACCGCAAAATTGATTCAAATTTAACACCCCACCCTAAAGAGTACTAACCCACGCACGTTGATAGCATTTTTCGCTTTTAGCCAAGCTGGGTAAAGGGTGAGTCTGCTTTAGCATTTTTTCGCTTTTAGCCTGGGGATTGATCCCCAGGCCAACCTTAAAAAGCTCATTTAAGGCAAGGAAGTTGTTTTTGACCTCTCTCTTTGAAACCTCGGAAATTTTTGGTGCAAAAATAAATGGCCTTGGGAACAATGAAAGGCTTTATATCGTCTATTATGCGCTAAGTCATGGACTGACAAAGGAAAACGTATCCTTGCAAAAAGCTTACCTTGATGCGTATGGGCGCAAACCCAGCTAAAGTATCGACTCAAATTTCCGGAGTGTCTATGTATGAATAAATTCCAGAACAGACTATTGAAGTTT
>QNER01000956.1 GCA_003646175.1 Candidatus Parabeggiatoa sp. nov. 1 | reverse complement strand
TAAACCCATAAATCCTAGGGCGTTGCCCTAGGCTGGTATGTCAGCCCCTTTCAGGGGCAAAGCAATCTAAAAAAGTCTTATGCGAACTTAGTGATTGCTGTACTAGTACAGTAAAGCGGAAATTTCGATACCACCCCAACTCCAACGGCTAAAGCCGTTGTCTAAAAGCTCAAGTCGGCTAAAGCCGACTAACCCTCTTGTAGTGCCCTTTAGGGTACTTGAGCTTTCAGACAACTGCTTTCGCGCCAAAATTTTTGCGCGCCAAAACTTTGGCGCGAAAAGCTGTTGGCTGAAGTGGTCTCGAAATTGGAGCGATCCTGCACTAGGGTGTTGATTTTGAGATTTTTTTGACTGATATTTGTCATGCTGTTTTGGTGTGGTAAAGGTAAAATCACTAAAATTCTAAAATTTCCCAGGTGGAACTTGGGGCTATTCATATCGCTGCGAGCCATGGATTTTGATCCGTCTCTGTCCGCTTTAGCATTTTCGTCAGTTCATTCCAGCCGTCGTAAAGTCATGGGGGAACGATTCCTGAGCTTGCATCGGTGCGTGGTACCGGACAGCCAGAGCCCAATTTAAAACGTTACGCGGTTCGCTACGGTAAAATAGGCATGGATGCCTATTTTACTAATCGAAGCCCCGTCGACACTAAGTTCAACCCATTGACGGGTTGTGATGCTGGGAACGATTGATTTCCTGGGTTGAACCTGGGGTAAAATTTGGGAACGCGCCAACCCCGATAGGGGTTTTCAGGCTAAAGTTTCGCGGAGCGAAACTTTAGCTTGAAAATGTGAATAGCCCCAGGTTCCACCTGGGGAACTAAAATACATAAAACCCGATGAAAAATATTCACCAAAAAAAGCTCAAAATCAACACCCTAGGGCCTGCCCCCTACATCTACATTAAATTGACGAAACGATGGCCAACGCCTGGAGTGTTAAATCTGAGGTGGTTTTGCTCAGTTTTTTTCAATAAACGATTGTTCCATTATAAATCTCACAGTAACTCTATATTTGAAATCCGATTTTTTGGCTTTCATCGGATTTCTTTGGCAAATCTAAATCCGATTTTTTGGTTTTCATCGGATTTCTTTGGCAATCTAAATCCGATTTGGCTAAATCTAAATCTGATTTCTAAAAAAGAAATCCGATTTTTTGAAATAAATCGGATTTCTGGCTTTGGCCCAAAAATCGGGTGAAAAATAAACCGCAAAATCGCTTCAAGCTTCAAATTTAACACCCCAGCCAATGAATGCCCAAATTGGTGAACAATGAACTAAACCTGTCGGTTTAAAAAAGGAGAAATAATGTATATGCTTATTAGACTATTCATTATCTTGGCAATCTTGTTAGTTTCGGCTTGTGACGAATATGAGTCTGAACAAACAGCCACCCCATCTTCCATACCCACCGAAGTAGAAGCAGTCAGCTCATTAACCGAAATACAAGGACAAACCTCTGCTGGCTTAAAGGGTACTGATAACAATGCTAACGGCATACGCGATGATATTGACCAACTGATTGAGCAAAAGTTCTCATACACGCCAGAAATCAAGCGTGCCGCAGAACAAGAAGCGCGTGCTTTGCAACAATTCATGGAAGCCAAAACTAAGGAAGCCGCATTGAAAGCGGCCGAACAGATAGCACGGGCAACCCGTTGTACTTTTAAAATACTGCCCGATCCAATCCGTGACTATGAAAAAAGACAAGCACTGTCTAAAGAACTGGAAGCTTGGACAATCAATACGAAAGAACGGTTATCCAAATATTTGGAATCCAGTAAACTCATCGGCGGTGCCTATTTTATGCAACCGGTTGAACCTGTCTGCGATTAACGGAGAATTTTGATGAAAACTTACTTTTTTACCTCATTTTTTTTTACCTTGTTTGTAGTCTCGTTTGCACAGGCACAGCAAAAAAAATGTGAAGCGATATCTGACGAATTTCGGGTCGTGTTCAGTAATGGAGAATTAACCACGCCTAAACAAGCTTTCACGGCGCAAAATGAGTTAGCCCTAAATTTAGGTAATAGCCATGATGCTCAAGGAATCACGTATGATCTTGCGTACAATTACTCAGCAGACGCATTTAACGAACTTTTGCAATCAGCAGAACCGCATCGTTGGTATATTGAGTTAGCACGACGTGTGTATAACTGGAAATATAAGATTAAGGCACCAGAATTGATTGATCACGTTGAGAAATACCGTGAAGCCATTTTGCAAGGGCAAAAAGTATTAGTCGTTTCTCATTCCGAAGGGAATTTCTATGCCAACCTAGCTCGGCAAATATTAACCTTCCAGAAACCCGCGATTATGATGGCAAGTTTTGGCATATTTGGTGTCGCAACGCCAACCAATAACATTGGCGGCAAAAAAACGCCTTATCTGACTAATCACCTTGACATCATAACGTCAGTACCAGGCTCATTGCCGGCAAATTGGACCCTGCGTCATGCTGACAATGGTGGCATTGTTAACCATATTGGTTCTGTTCCAGCCAATAACTTTGCCGAAACTTATTTATCGCCACATTATGATAGTCGTCCGGAAATTGTTAAAGGCATCAGCCGCGCATTAAGTCAACTGCAAACCCCGCCACAAGTGGTTAAAAGTGGCACATTGACGGTTACGCTGACTTGGGATATTGGTAATGGAAATGATATCGATCTTCATGTTTTTGAGCCCGATAAAACTCACGTGTATTTTAGCAATAAAACCGGTCACAGTGGCTATTTGGATGTTGACAACACAAAAGGATTTGGGCCAGAACACTACTATAGCGATTGCCAAAAATTGCAGGTTGGCGAATATGTTGTGAGCGTGAATTATTTCGGTGATAGCTCTAAACCCGCACGACAAGTTACAACAACGGTAACCATTTCAACCCCCGGTTCAACGAGAACTTTCATAACCAAGCTTGATACCAAAGGCCATTCACGACAGTTAGCCAAAGTCGTTATTGAACGAATCAGTGATCCAAGCAATCCGAATCGAGATGGCAGACTGAAATATCAGATTATCCCACTATAAATTCTAGGGTTGCCTACCTAGTCAGGTAGGGTGGGCAACGTCTTTTTGTTGCCCACCATTAATAAGCATGGGATAAACAATAAACCGCCGTTCCAAGTAGAGTGGGCAACGTGTTGCCCACCATTAATAAGCATGGGACAAACAATAAACCGCCGTTCCAAGTAGGGTGGGCAACGTGTTGCCCACCATTAATAAGCATGGGACAAACAATAAACCGCCGTTCCAAGTAGAGTGGGCTTGGTTTTTTGTTGCCCACCATTAATAAGCATGGGATAAACAATAAACCGCCGTTCCAAGTAGAGTGGGCTTGGTTTTTTGTTGCCCACCATTAATAAGCATAGGACAAACAATAAACCGCCGTTCCAAGTAGGGTGGGCAACGTGTTGCCCACCATTAATAAGCATGGGATAAACAATAAACCGCCGTTCCAAGTAGGGTGGGCAACGTCTTTTTGTTGCCCACCATTATTATTTATTTTCCACCGGTTTTAAAAAATCGCTTTACATTCAGCCACTTAAACATAAGCGATTAATTTAAATATATATTTATAACTTATTGAAAAATAAATCGAACTCACGTTATTTCAGTAGAATTAAAAAAAATTAAAATTAAAAAAAGGCTGGCATTTTTTTCGTGTAATATATTGCTCTGTAAAAGGATAATTTAAAAAAATAGTTGCCTTTTTCTTTTTTCGTGTTAGCATACGATTTCAGTCTGGGGTGACATT